>JAKLPW010000151.1 GCA_022013675.1 Anaerolineae bacterium
AGACGAGTCGCCCGTTGCCTATGGCCGGCACGAGTCCGCGAGTTTGTTGCCCATTTGACGTATGCACCAGGCAATGCTATTCTATGGTCTGGGAGAGAGCAAGCCTGCAGAGGGAGTTCATCGGGCACTGGTTTGTATAGTAGCTTGTGTCTACTATGCATACAGACACAAGCTAGGCTCATCGCGCTCCGCGTGGTGACTTGCTCCCCCAAGCAGCACTATCTATGTCGTCGTGTGTCGTTGACAGCCGAGAGACAGGTAATTGCCACAGAGAATGTAAATAGTCATCGGGGCATCGGCTGGGGCAAGGTTCTGAAGGAGACTGGTTTGACGGAAAAAATACGTTTGGACGAGTGGGATAACATCAACACGGTGCGCGAGAGACTCGAAGCGGCGGAGGCTAGCCGCGTTCTTTTGGTTATCCCTGCTCGCTGCCGGGAAATGCGCAATCTGGTCAATCTCAAGCTTCTGCGTCGCTATGCCCAGGATCTTCGTATAAGAGTGCGGGTGGTTGCGGAAGACATGACCACACGAGCCTTGGCGAAAGAAGCTGGGCTGGCCATGTCGCCGATAATCGCATTGGGACTGGGTGAGCGTTTTCTGAAAGATAGAGAGCAAGCATACAAGCCTAGAGCAACCACTCTGCGAGCCCGCCGCTCGCCGGATCGAGGCGAGGGCCATGGCTTTCTGATAGGCATCAGCGTTGTGGCGGTGATACTGGGCGTGATCCTGGCAACACTGGTGATGTTTCTGCCTACTGCGGTAGTCACTTTGGTGCCTGTCTCTGAGCCGGTCAGCGCGCGCTTGGAGGTCACTGCCGAATGGGGTCTGGATGAGATAGACTATGGACGTGCGCGGGTTCCAGCCCGCTGGGTAGAGATTGAAATTGAGGGAGAGGATGAGATTCCTGCCACGGGTATGATGGATGTTCCGGAGATGCGTGCCCAAGGGGAAGCGGTTTTTGCTAACCGTTCTTCCGACCGATTGCTTGTACCTAAAGGCACCATCGTGCGCACCGGTTCAGGGGTGAACATACGCTTCTTTACCGTTAGTGAGGTTGAGTTGCCTGGTATCCTCTGGGGACATGCACGGGTGGGCATCATTGCCATGGAACCCGGGCCGAGCGGGAATGTCAAAGCTCTGACGGTGAACACGGTGGAGGGGCCGCTGGAGTTCCTGGTTGACGTCCTGAACGATGCGCCTATCAAGGGAGGTACAATTAAGAGGGTAGCCATCGTTGCTCCCCAGGACCACAATCGCCTGCGAGATTCCCTCGTACAGCGACTCCAGCAGGAGGCCTATAGCCGGCTGGTGGAGCAGCTAGACGAAGGAGAATTCATTCCCGCTGAGTCAGTGACGGTAGAGATCGTCGAAGACGAGTTCGCCCAGGCTGTGGGGGAGCAAACGGAGATGGTGTGGGGCCGCATGTTGGTCAACGTGGGGGGCCTGGCTGTGGACGGCGATGGCGCCAATGCACTGCTCAAGCAGCTTATGGGAAGGAGCATGCCCGACGGCTACTGTTTGCAGGAGAGTACTCTCCGCTTCCGGGACGTGGGTACGATGCAGGTCCACAGCGGCCTCGTACAATTCACACGCATGGGTTCGGGGGTGGCGATGTCCTGCACGGATGAAGAGGAGTTGAGAAGAGAACTATCGGGGAAAACGCTAAACGCAGCGAGCAAACACCTCGATGAGCGTATGGATCTGGTGGAGTTTCCTTCTATCTCGATTGTCCCGGCACTGTTTGGAAGGATGCCGTTTCTGTCGCAGCGTATAGAACTCCGCATTGAGGCTGAGAGTAGGTAGATGCGTGTACTGGCACTGGACGTTGGAGATCGGCGTGTTGGAATTGCTATCAGCGATCCTATAGGTATGTTGGCGCGCCCGCTTACGGTTGTGAAACGGAGTGGTCGGGACTACCAGCGTATCGCCGATCTAGCGAAAGAGCATGGTGTAGAGCTTATCGTTGCCGGCTACCCGCGCAACATGGATGGTTCTGAGGGAGAACAGGCTCGTAAGGTAGAGGCTTACTTGGCAGGGTTGGAGGAGCACATCGACGTGCCAATCGAGTTATGGGACGAGCAACTGTCCACATTCGAAGCTCAACGCTTGATGATTGAAGCCGGGCGGCGTGCCAGGGAGCGGCGGGAAAGAATCGATGCCGCGGCGGCGGCCGTGATCTTGCAGGACTACCTGGATACTGGCAAAGGGAGGGAATCACCTTGAGGGGAATAGCGAGACGCCTGGTGTGGGCTCTGTTGTTCGTGGTCACTTTCGTGGCCATAGGTGCTGTCATTGGGGGGGGTATCTGGTATCTTTGGACCAAGCAAACCCGGCCTGCCGAGGAGCGGATTGAGATCAGTGTCGCTTCCATCGAACGTATTGTCCTCGGGATGTACCTGCAAACGCGCCAGACGGATGTCCAGGCTCCTATCAATCCAGACGACGACAGTCTTAGAGCCTTCAGAATCGAGATGGGAGAGACGGCCAGGAGTGTGTCCGGCAAGCTTGAGAGCGAGGGGCTGGTCTCTGATGGGGATCTCTTCCGGCTCCTGGTGCGCTACCTGGGGATTGACCAGGAGATCGAGGCCGGAGATTACTACTTGAGACCCAACATGACCATGGAAGAGATTGCTTACGAGCTGAGGCGTGGGCGACTGCGGAGCGTTACGGTGACCATCCCTGAGGGGTGGCGCGCGGAACAGATCGCTCAAGCTCTGGCCGAGAAAGGTCTGGCAAACGCGCAGAAGTTTATGGAAGTGGTGCAGAGGGGAGGACAGAACTATGGTTTCTTGCGGGACCGGCCACCCGGAAGCTCCACTTCGCTGGAAGGCTATCTTTTCCCGGACACATACCAGATGCCGATCCAGGCGGATATCGGTACCATCGTGGATATCATGCTCAGTGGTTTTGACTCCCGAGTCAGCGCCGAACTGCGAGCTGACATCGCTTCGCAGGGGAAGACCCTTTTTGAGGTGCTGACTGTGGCCGCCATCGTAGAGAGAGAGGCGGTGATGGCCGAGGAGCGGCCCGTTATCGCCAGTGTTTATCTTAACAGGCTGAAGAAGGGGATGTACCTTCAGGCAGACCCCACGGTGCAGTATGCCAAAGGCTATGATGAGACTGATGCGAGGTGGTGGGGGCACATGCTCCAGGAGGAAGCCGTGACGACACAGTCGCCCTACAATACCTTCCTCAACCCTGGACTTCCACCGGGACCAATCTGTAACCCAGGGTTGGCTGCGATTGAGGCGGTGGTCTACCCGGCGGAAACGGACTACCTGTTCTTCTATTCCAAGGGCGATGGCTCGCACGCCTTCGCGATAACGTATGAGGAACACTTGCGGAATCAGGCTCAATATGAGCGCTAGCGCGCGACGGCACGCCGGGTTGCGCTCGCTAGGGATCGTCAGATTGGGACAAATGACCCAACTTAAGATCCCGCATCGTGTGGCAAGACTGGCGCGCCAGACGGGGATCTGGCGCTCCAGACGGGGATCTGGCGCTCCCCTTTGAGCTGGAAACTCGAGCAGGAAACGAGCGGAGGAATCCCGCCGAGCAGGGAACACGCGGAGGGTTGCCACCGAGCTTAGTCGGACGATGTGAGGGGGCCGCTAGACAATGAGGACTGTAGACATAATCGCAAAGAAGCGAGATGGATTGCCGCTATCGGCAGAAGAGATAGACTTCTTCGTTCAGGGATTCACACGAGGGGAGATCCCCGACTATCAGGCGTCTGCGTGGGCCATGGCTGTTCTGCTGAAAGGAATGGACCGGCGGGAGACGATTGATCTGACGATGTCCATGGCGCGGTCAGGGGAGACTCTGGATCTTAGTCATACGGCCCCGCTGGTGGTGGACAAGCACTCCACCGGTGGCGTAGGCGACAAGACAACGCTGGCCGTGGCTCCTATGGTAGCGTGCCTGGGACTGCCGGTGGGCAAGATGTCCGGGCGCGGGTTGGGCTTCTCTGGGGGCACTCTGGATAAGCTGGAATCCATTCCGGGATTCAGGGTTGATCTCAGCATCGAGGAGTTCTTCGCTAATCTGAAGAAGCATGGGATCGTCGTTGCCGGGCAGACTGCCGACCTGGCCCCCGCCGATGGGAAGCTTTACGCTTTGCGAGATGTCACCGCTACTGTGCCTAGCCTACCGCTCATCGCCAGTTCGATCATGAGCAAGAAGATCGCTGGCGGTGCCGACGCCATCGTCTTGGACGTGAAGACCGGGAGCGGGGCCTTCATGAAGACTGTGGAGGAGGCCCTCGCGCTGGGTAAGATCATGGCTGAGATAGGCAAGGGGATTGGGCGTCGGGTTACGGTGATAATCTCGGATATGAATCAGCCTCTGGGCAAAGCAGTGGGGAATGCTCTGGAAGTTAGAGAGGCCATTGAGACCCTGCGTGGCGGTGGCCCAGAGGATTTCCAGGAGCATTGCCTGGTAGTTGCAGCCCACATGCTTGTGCTGGGGGAGAAGGCCTCGGATGCCGACGTCGGTCGCAGGATGTTGGTGGAGGCCATCGAAACGGGTAAGGCTTTGGCTAAGTTCCGAGAATGGATTGAGGCCCAGGGTGGCGATGCACGAGTCGCCGACGAACTGAGCCTGCTGCAGGAAGCGGCTTGCGTGCAGACCGTGCCCGCGCCCCTGACAGGATACCTGGCGGGTGTGGATGCCATGGAGGTGGGCCTGACGGCAGTGGAGCTCGGTGCGGGCAGGATGAAGAAGGGAGATCCCGTTGAGCACTCGGTTGGGATCGAGGTTCACCGGAAGGTTGGTGATCGTGTTGCTGGTGGGGAGCCGCTCTTCACTATTCATGCCCAGGATGAGACGAGCCTGCGTAAGGCGGCGAATCGTCTCCTGGCGGTCTGCCGATGGTCGCAGGAGCCGGTAGAGCCGCTTCCCTTGTTCTACGAGGTTATTCCCGGGTAGCATTTCGGGGCGTCAAAGGCTTGATGACGATGGTAATCTCCCTGTTGGGTGTTGGTAGCCAGTCGTACTGTAACTGCGTTGTAGTGAAATCTGCCACGAATTTCACGCATTGTGTTGTTGAAAGAGGCACGGAAGGTTTGATTCTTCCGTGCCTCTTGATGTTATGGTTCTCTTGGGTGAAATCTGTTTTACTGCAGATGGAAGTGAAACCTTCGCGAGTTTCCTGATCAAAGATGATCATTGGATCCCCGTCTGGCACGCCAGTCTTCTCGCCAAATGCCTGTCCTGAGCGCGATGAAAGATCTGGATCTGACGATCCCTACCGAGCGCAACCCGGCGTGCCGTCGCGTACTAGTAGGCCGCTTCGACGAACCCCCGGTAGAGTGGGGTGAAGGGCATTTGAGAGCCTTCCTCCATGCATACTTCCACGCTCACGTCATCAATATAGATGCGCGTTGTGCCGTAGTAGCTGTTGTTATAGACCTCGAAGTGTACCTTGATGGGCCATGCGTACCCCGAGACGTCGTATGGGCCCCATTCCACCCATTCTTGCCGATTCCTTTCCGACTGGTCCAGGGTGCCTATCCTGTCCCTTACTCCCCATCGATTCAGGATGACGAAGTACTGAGCATCACTGTCGTAGGCCGGGCTATCCGATTCGGAGTAGTACCAGAAGCGCAGTGTCGCGGTGACTACGTCCCCGGGCGGTAGCTCCAACTGCTGCCATACACTGGAATAGCTGTACTTGGGGTTTTCGCCCCGAGGGATGCCAGCGCGCATGGACCAGTTGTCGGTATGCGACTCATCGTCCGAACGGCCGGCTGTCATCTCTGTCTCTACCTCGATCCATTCCAGCGCATCCGTATCGTCTTCCGTGTCACCGTCCTCGAAGCTCCGATTCTCCAC
>JAKLPW010000152.1 GCA_022013675.1 Anaerolineae bacterium
ATGGCTGATCAAATTGGGTGGAACCGCGTGGAAACCCCTCGCCCCAATGGGCAGGGGTTTTTGTATTGGAGGGGAGTGATTGCCGTGTTCGGCAGTACGACCCAATGGAAACGTGCTGATAGTTGTAGGGTCAGGTTTGAGGTATCTTCCGGATGCACGATCCTGATCAACCCAGACCCTGGAGGCACAGGCAAGGTCCTTGCCAGTATGAAACCTGCCCCTACGTGTATCAATGTCACCATAAATCAACTACCAAGAGAGGTGCAACATGGTTGAGAAGAATGACAATAATGAAGAACTCTTGCATGTACTGCGACACTCCACGTCTCACGTAATGGCGGAGGCGGTACTGCAGATGTTCCCGGACGCCAAGATCGCCATTGGCCCGTCCATCAAGGATGGTTTCTACTATGACTTCGATCTGCCTCACCCGCTGACGCCCGATGACTTGAAGGAAATCGAGAAGCGGATGAAGGACATAATCAAGGGTAAGCTTCCTTTCGTCCGCAGGGAGCTCAGCCGGGCGGAGGCTTTGGAGCTGTTCGCGGATCAGCCCTATAAGTTGGAGTTGATCCAGGATCTGCCGGAAGGGGAAGCGATTTCTATCTACACGAGCGGGGTCTTCACAGACCTTTGTCGGGGCCCGCACGTAGAGAACACGTCGCAACTCAAATGGAACGCCTTCGAGCTGCTCTCCATCGCGGGGGCCTACTGGCGCGGAGACGAGAATCGGCCCATGCTTCAGAGGATCTATGGCACGGCGTGGGAGAGCAAGGAGGATCTGAGAGCCTATCTGGACAAGCTCAAGGAGATCGAGGCCCGCGATCATCGTCGCCTGGCGCAGCAGCTCGATCTGTATAGCTTGCACGAGGAGGCAGGGGCCGGGTTGGTCTATTGGCACCCCAAGGGAGGGCGTATCCGCACTCTGGCCGAGGACTTCTGGCGCCAAGAGCACTTCGCTAACGGCTACGAGATCCTGTACACGCCGCACATCGGCAAGGCATGGCTGTGGCAGACTTCCGGGCATCTGGACTTCTACAACGAGAGTATGTATTCGCCCATGGACATTGATGGGGTGGACTACTATCTGAAGCCCATGAACTGCCCCTTCCACATCCTGGTGTACAAAACGGATACGCGTTCTTATCGCGATCTCCCCCTGCGCTGGGCGGAGATGGGAACGGTCTATCGCTATGAGCGGAGCGGGGTGCTGCATGGTCTGCTGCGGGTGAGGGGCTTCACGCAGGATGATGCGCACCACTTCTGCACGCCGGAGCAGATCGAAGACGAGATACTGTTCACACTCCGATTCTCCCTACAGATCTGGAAGGCTTTCGGCTTCGAGGACGTTCACGCTTACCTGGCGACACGACCGGAGAAATCCGTCGGCGAGCCGGCGCGGTGGGATCAGGCCACGGAGTCACTGCGCAAGGCGTTGATCACCGAAGGTGTGGAGTACGAGATTGATGAGGGCGGGGGGGCTTTCTACGGGCCCAAGATAGACCTGAAGATCAGGGACGCTCTGGACCGGGAGTGGCAGATGACGACGATTCAGTTTGACTTCAATCTGCCCGAGCGGTTCGATATGGTCTACGTCGGGGAGGATGGCAAAGAGCATCGTCCCTACATGGTGCATCGCGCGCTGCTAGGCTCCATGGAGCGCTTCTTCGGGGTCTTGATCGAGCACTACGGCGGCGCGTTCCCGGTTTGGCTTAGTCCGGTGCAGGCAGTCATGATACCCATCGCTGACCGGCACGTGGAGTACGCGCGAGGTGTAGTGGCTCAACTCAAGGCTGCCGGACTGCGAGCCGAGGTGGATGATTCCGGGGATCGTATGAACGCCAAGATTCGCAAGGCGCAGCTTCAGAAGGTGCCCTACATGCTGGTCGTAGGGGATCGTGAGATGGAAGCGGGGCGGGTGGCGGTGCGACTGCGCACGGAAGAGGACCTTGGTGCTATGGATGTGAGCGATCTCATTGCCCGTGTTCAGGGGGCGGTTGAGGCGAAGAAGGGATTGTGAGGTAGGCGGTGGAGGAGGTCTCCAGGCCGATTCGCAGAACTCGGTCTGGAGACCTTCGTTCATCAAATGTAGATTTGAATCTGGGTTCGTAGTGCGCACTTTAGTGCGCTTTCACGGCGCTAAAGCGTCTACTACGAACAGAATCCAAGTGATTGCCCCATTTTATTGAGAAGATACCTTCCTATAAGGGTGCTAATCCACCCGGACGGAATCGAGCCCCACCAGCCTTCTGAGTTGGGAGTCAACGGAAGGGGTGTAGTGGGTGGACGAA
>JAKLPW010000153.1 GCA_022013675.1 Anaerolineae bacterium
AGTATGATATAGATGGTTGATCGACATCGCTATGCTCCTCGAATAGGTTTCGGTAACCCAATTCTATCGGAGACTTCGTTGTCGGTCAACTCCTTTTTACCAAAGTGTCAGGTAGCTAGGATCAAGAACCTTGACCCCGTCAGCTAGCGAGGGCGAACGGAACAGATCTACCTCGCTCACTCCCAGGATGCCGTATCGCATGCCGTCACGCTCCAGAATGGTGTAGGGCGACAGAATTGGTTCTTCGCTCTCGGCTTTCACAAGATTGCACGAGAGAATTGCATAGCGCGCTTCCTTGGCACGCTGTAACAGTACGTCGATGCCTTGCCTTTGAGCAAATCCATTGAGCCAACTGTCATCGCGTCGTACTCCATGGCGTTCATGGCATCCACGATGACTCTCCCCTCGCTCTCCAAAGACAACCTCTGGCCAAAGAGAGTACTTCCTGCATCAAGTAACAAAACATGGTTCGTGGACTGGCTTCGAACTGCTTTGATAGCGGTAGCCCGACGGGCTACTCCCCCTTTGGGGACACCTCAACCGCAGAGGTCCACGTAGCCTCTCGAATCATTCGTGTGAAGGATCGTGAGACTTACTGCCTTCTCGGGTACCACCACAGTGGTAGGTTTCGGTGCTGTCGGGGTTGCTGTAGGGATTACTGTCGGGTTTTCTGCAGGGCTTGCCACAACTGTTGGAGTAGCAGGAGGTAACGGCACGTTGGGCACCGGCATCTCAACAGATGCTCCAGGTACACTCTCTGTAGGCTGAGCCGCCGATTCGGAAGCCGGAGAACATCCTGCCAATACCCATACAGAGAGATACAGGATCACAATCTTCGCGACCCAAGAGTTCTTCGATATCATAAGTTGTCGTCCTCTCAACAAGTAGTTTAGGCAATCCATAGGAAGTAGAGACCGATAGCGATCATCAATCCCCCAGTCGCTGAGTTGTCGCGAGGTAGTTCCAAAGTATACCAGCAGGAACACACCTATCAGTGGCAAGATGAACATGATGTTGTAGAGCACCAGCGCCACGCTTGCCTGGGCTCGCCACTCTGGGACGCCAAGCACGAAGATGATCGTGGGCAGATACACCTGCCCGGTGCAGGCTAGCTCGACAATGGATACTGCGAAGCCCATCGCGAAGGAGCTCAGCACAAAACGCCTGGCGCTAGATCCCTCACGTATCAGGGTCCTGATCCAGCCGCGCAGGCGATCCGGCAATTTCAGGCTCATGTCAGACAACCGCCCCTCTTTTGCTTTGCGGTAGTCAAAGAAACTTCCCCAGGCCAGGGCCAAGCACAACAGGAGGGTTACGCCATAGACCCACTTCCCGATGATTGCCAGGAACGATAGAGAGCTTAGAAACCTCAAGAACCCAAAGCCCACACCCAGGTAAGTCAGAAAAACGCCGGATGTAAACGCTGCGCCCGTGGCTAACAGTTCAGCACCCTCCCGTTTACGAACCGAGAGGTAGGAGATGAGGAAGATCATCGTCGCAAAGGCACAGGGGTTAACACCGTCCAACAGGCCTGCGCCCACAACTGTCAACAGGCCAAAGGAGCGGAAACGCTCCAGGATCGCCTCTTCGCTGGTATCCTGTTCGGTTTCCCAGCCGGTCCATGCTTCTGCGACACCGGACGAGAGGTACGGCCCAATCAGAGCCTCGATGGCCGGGCCCCGAATCCGATCGCCCGTCAGATAGCCATCACCCACAAAGAGAGCAGGTGCGGTAAGGTGCTCATCATCGGGCACCCCATAGGTATCAAGTTAAGCCTCCATCGGACAGGCTCATCAGAAGCTGATAGGTGTGTGGCTTGGTCTTTCGCTTGTTGATACGACATCCAACCAATAGGCAGCGTTGAATGATCTCGAGTGCCTTAGAGAGTTCTTGTGTCGAGTTGGCAGCGCATACCAGGTTCATGACATGTTTGCGAATGGTCTGCGCTGCCTTGAAGAGGCTACGGTCTGGATAGCGCCAACAACAGATCAAGAGAATCCAATGCTGGACGACCATGGCGGTTAGTTTTGAGTAGACTTCACACAGGATACGCCAGGGTTTTCGGCTACGCCACTCATCGATTTCCCCATGGCTTTTCCAGAGCTTGAAGATGAGTTCGATTTGCCAGCGGGTACGAGCGAGCACAAGGGCTTCGTGCAGGCTTAACAACTCAACTGGCACGTTGGTCACGAAGGTGTTCCAATCGGCCAGCGCCAGCCTCCTTTTACTGACGGTTTGTCCACGGCTTCGTGCTTCTTCCCTCAAGCGACGGCGACGTTTTTCGGCTACTTCCTGTGGCAGACGCACGGCCAGCAAACGTGCAGGCAAACGGCGTTGAACGCCCAGCTTGACAGGCATATCGAGTTCGGTGTGTGTCATAGTCCGAAGTAACTCAACCGGGCCCCATTTCTTCCCGTGTGGATCGTAGATTGCTGTTTGAACCTGGACTCTGGAGAGCCAATACCCTCCTTGGTCTGCAATCCGTTCGAGTACAGCCAGGCTCCAATAGCCAAGGTCTGCAATGCGAAGCGAGCGAGCGGCAACCGGCATCTGTTGCAGAGGTGACTTGCGGTCCTGGGTCTTGCCATGTTGCAGGAAGGGGCCTCGCAGTGTCCCTTGGGCATAATCGAGACGGACCTGCAGCTTGAGAGCGGCACTCATCCCTTTCTCAGTACTGCCACCGCAGCCTTGCCAGACTTCAGCCAGTTCGTCGGGTAAGGTCACCGTTGAACTGTCATCCAGATAAACACCGTTAAAGCGCTGCAAAATTGGTATGGCCACAGGTTCAGAAGCGATCACCTCGTCCACTGCAGCTTCCAAGACCTTCTGCAAGCACTGAGCCGCAGACGCGCTAAACCGTTGGTCCAGACCTTGCGGTGTGATGGTCACATCCAACGCTGCCGCTGTCTGACATAGCTCCTCCAGGGTGGCTTGTGGATTCTCCAGCCATCCAAAGGTGAGAGTTTGCGCAAACGCTGCACCACCCATCTTGGACTTGCGTTGGACGAACTCTGTCTCGCGAGCAACTTCGTCTGCAGTGGTTGTGAGTACTGTTTGCATTGCTTCTGCAACTTGTGGTATAGTAACCATCGGGAAGCTCCTTTGTGCTCTGCATCACAGCCGTGTGCTAACGCCTATGATGCAACAGGAGCTTCCTCTTGTCCAATCCTTAACTTGATACCTATGGGTGCTCATCATCGGGCACCCCAGCTCGGTTGCATAGGTACTGATTGAGAACCGCTTGATCCTTGACGTCGAAGCGGTGGATCACAAACTGCGGGTACTTCTCCTGGATGTATTGGAGGTCGTGCTCGGAGCGATCACATTCATCACATCCGGGTTGGAAGAAAAGAGCAGCGTGGATCGCCGGAGCCACAGTGGCCTGGGCAGTAGGCTTGGCGTTCGCTACGCGAGTAGCCCTCGCTTCTCTCTCAGCCTGATGAAGGGGTCCGCACTCATCGCATTCGGCCATCGGCGTGGCGGTTGGACTGATCGCCAGAGTGGGGATCGCGGGTGTGGCCATCGCGAGGAAGGCAACTCCGCCCTGCTCAAGGTAGTACTCGATACGCTCCCTCAGCTTTTCACCAATCTCGTAGGGGCCAACCAGGGCTTCCTGTCCGATGAAGACCTCGGGAATCGAGCCAGTCACCACTTCGTACTGCTCTTCTAGACTAAGCAGCAGTTCAAAGTTTTCCTTCTCTGCGATATTCAGCTCCTCGACGATCACTCGATCCCCGTACTCAGTCAGAAGCGGTTCCAAGACTTCTCGATGCACCTCTTCGCAGGCGCCGCAGTCAGGATCGTAAAAGTAAATCAGATGCACAACCCCTTCGGC
>JAKLPW010000154.1 GCA_022013675.1 Anaerolineae bacterium
AATCGAAGCGGTGATCAATGGAAGACTTTCACCACGTCTAATGGTTTGGCGGACAACGCTGTGCGCGCCGTCCTGGCTAGCGGGACTAGTAGTGTGTGGTTCGGCACGCGCCAGGGCCTCAGTTTTCTCAACTACGGTGCCTCTCCTTTCGCGACGGGCGACGATTCTTGGACGACTTACAAGACCAGCCAGCGTCTTGCCAATAATACTGTGAATGCTGTAGCAGAGGCGGGTTCTCAAAGCGTTTGGCTCGGTACTGACCAAGGGCTTAATCTGCTCCAATACGCCACTATCCCGCCCAACAAGCAAAGTAGTACGTGGACGACCTTTACGACTGCGGATGGCCTGGTGGCTGATGGGATTCGGGCTTTGGCTATGGACAGTCAAGGGCGCGTCTGGATTGGCACAGCCGCCGGTCTCACTGTGCGGGACACGCGAGGCACGTTAGGTAACAAACAAGATGATGTCTCCATCTCCTACACGACAAGCAACTCCCAGTTGATTTCGGATCAAATAAACGACATTGTGATTGATAGCGCAGGGCGAGCGTGGATTGCCTGCGGAAACTATGGGGAAGGCGGATTGTAAGTTCTGAGTGTCGGCACCTCGCTTAGCAGTCGCGGCGATGATGCCTGGGCGACTTTCACACCGGCTAACAGCAACCTGCCCAATGTATTTGTCAGGGCGATTGCGCTGCAAGGAAGTAACACGATATGGACAGGTACGTTTGGTGGTGCCGCACGGTTAAACTACGGTAGTTCACCCTTTGAGAAAAGCGACGATACCTGGACTGTCTACAACACGAGCAACAGTGGTCTGGGTGAGAATAACGTGCGCGATGTGGCTCTGGACACTGCGGGGAATGTGTGGTTTGGACTCACCTCCCGGGGAGTCAGTGTCCTGACTACCAGCGATTCTTGGGTCAACTTTAGCCAAACTGACGGACTGGCATCAAATTCGGTGAACACGCTTGCCATAGACTCGACCGGAAAACCCTGGATTGGGACTGATGGCAATGGCGTGAGCGTGTTGGATCATAAGGGTACGTTGGCAAGCAAAAGCGATGATGTATGGACAACCTACGCGGGTGGTACACCACTGCTTTCAGGTAACATCCTTGCCATCACCTTCGATCGTTGGGGACAGACATGGTTGGGTACACTTGGCGGCGGGGCAAGCGTTTACTCCACCGTGCAAGTCAGGCAGATCTATCTGCCGCTAGTCATGCGTAACGCGCCATAAGTGGCGTATCGCACATCGCAAGGGAGGTTCTGTAATGAACTGTCAATCGCTTTCCAAGGCCCTGCGTGTGATAATCTCACTGGCGTTGTTGTTGCTTGGCGCCAGCATCGGGTGCACGCAGGCAAACTCAGATATACCCTCCACTCAAGACTATGTCCCGCCCATTCGGGAGACGCCACTCAACGCGCCGGAACTCAACGACCTGCTGACAAAGGCACAGGCCAACGGCCAAGTGCGCGTGATCGTGGGCCTACGAGTTTCGTTCAAGCCTGAGGATGAGTTGGCGAACCAGGAGGCCGTGGACGCCCAGCGCGCCCGCATTGCGCAGGCCCAGAGGGACCTGCTGGCTCAGTTGTCAGCTTATAACGTGACCAATGTCAAGACGTCTAAGCTATTCCCTTACATGGCGATGACCGTGGACGTGTCGGCGCTGCAATACTTGGCATCGTCGCCAGACGTGACCAGCATTGAAGAAGATAAGTTGGCGTCCCCGACGGGAGAACAATGACAGCTGCTCTGTTGGATCGCCTGACTCACCATGCGCACACCCTGGAATTTGTTGGGAGGTCTTTTCGATTAGGTTTGACTATCCAAGGAGGTCTATGATGAAGAAACAATTGCTTCTTTCAGGTCTGCGTGTGGCAATCGTCCTGGTATTGTTGTTGCCTGGTGCTATCTCTGGCCATGCGCAGACAAACTCGGATGTACTCTCCGCCGAAGACTATGTCCCGGGGGAAGTGCTGGTCAAATTTCGACCAGGCGTGACGCCGGTTGCGCTAGACGGTGGGGTGGAAATGGGCGTGGCGTCGCTGGACTCGCTGGTCCAAGAGTATGGTATAACGGCCGCCGAGCCGCTTTTCCCAAGGGTTGTGGGCTCGACCCAAGGGCTTGAGCGCATCTACAAGCTAGATCTGCCGCCAACGGCGGATGTGCTGGCCGTTGTAGAAGCATTGAGCGCTGATTCCTATGTCGAGTACGCAGAACCGAACTACATCTACTCTATCCAAGAGACGCCGGAAGAAGAGATCCCACCCACGCCGGAGACGCCGCTCAACGCGCCGGAACTCAGCGACCTGCTGGCAAAGGCACAGGCCAACGGCCAAGTGCGCGTGATCGTGGGCCTGCGAGTTCCGTTCAAGCCTGAGGATGAGCTAGTCCGTGCACAGGCTGTGGATGCCCAACGCGCCCGCATTGCGCAGGCTCAGAGGGACCTGCTGGCTCAGTTGTCAGCTCATAACGTGACCAATGTCAAGACGTCTAAGCTCTTCCCCTACATGGCAATGACCGTGGACGTGGCGGCGCTGCAATACCTGGCATCGTCGCCAGACGTGACCAGCATCGAAGAAGATAAGTTGGTCTTTCCGACGCTCGCGGAAAGTGTGCGCCTCGTGGGTGCGACGACGGCCTGGAACCAGGGGGACACAGGGGCCGGGTGGACGGTGGCCGTGCTGGATACCGGTGTTGACAACGACCACCCCTTTCTTTCCGGCAAGGTCGTATCAGAGGCCTGCTATTCGACAAATGACTGGGGTATTGCGCCCGATGGTTCCATTTATATAGCTACCAGTGTGTGTCCGGGGCAGGTCATTTCGTCCACCCTCCCCGAGTCCGGTGAAAACTGCGATTTAGGCATTGCTGGTTGCGACCATGGCACCCATGTGGCCGGCATCGTGGCGGGTTATCAAAGCGACAAATTTGCCGGGGTGGCCCGGGAGGCGCAAATCATCGCCATCCAGGTGTTTTCCAGGATGGACAGCGCGTTCTATTGTAGAAACAGGAATCCCTGTGCGATGAGCTTTGATTTCGACCAATTTAAGGGTCTGGAGCGTGTTTACGAACTCCGTAACACGTTTAACATCGCGGCCGTGAACATGAGCCTTGGCGGTGGTCAATACTATAACCAGAATGACTGTGACAGTGCCTATTCTTCAAGTAAAGGAGTGATTGATAGGCTCCGCTCGGTGGGGATTGCCACAGTGGTTTCCTCCGGAAACGATGGTTACACTGACTCGATGAATGCTCCGGCTTGTATTTCCAGTGCCATCAGCGTAGGGTCTACAAATGATGGCAGTTGGTTTTCAAAGAGAGACGCTGTCTCCAGCTTCACGAATAGCGCGCCATTTCTGACATTTCTGGCTCCTGGTAGGTGGATCATGTCCTCTGTCCCAGGTGGAAGGTATGCCACCTGGGAAGGCACTTCGCAGGCAGCTCCTCACGTGGCAGGTGCGTGGGCAATACTCAGGCAGAAGGCGCCGTTAGCGTCTGTGAGCCAGGTTGCTGATGCCCTGATTAGTATAGGCGTTCCGGTGACGGATACTCGTGATGGTGCAAACAACCGTGTCAAGCCACGCATCCAGGTGGATGCGGCTTTGAACGTCCTGAATGGGAAACTGACCGTCTCAAACGAGCCAGTCTATAACTTCGGCGTCCACCCGGTTGGCAGCACCACTACCAAGGTCTTTACGGTGACCAATAGAGGCAGCTTTACGGCTACATCAATGAGCGGTGGTGGACTCACTACGCCCTTTGCGTTCGCCGGCGAGGCCTATCCGGGCGCTGGTGGTACCTGTGGATTCAGCTTGAACCCTGGCGAAAGTTGCACGGTCGTCGTCACCTTTAGCCCGAGCCAGAATATACCGTTCATGAGCACGCTTACGATCAGTTACACCGCGAACAACCTCGCCGGCACTTTCTCTTCCAATCTGACGCTGACCGGCACAGGTGGAGGAGAGGCTTTGTTCCCCAACGATTCTCTGTTCACCGACCAATGGGGACTCCACAACACCGGGCAGGAGGGCGGCAAGGAAGATGCCGACATTGACGCGCCGGAAGCCTGGGGCATCATCACCGGCACAACCGGCGTGATGGTCGCCGTCATTGACACCGGGGTGGACTACAATCATGAGGATCTTGATGACGGCCGTGTGCGTACCGATATTGACAAAGATTACGTGAACAACGACAACGACGCGATGGACGACCATAGTCACGGCACGCACGTAGCAGGCATAATTGCTGCTGAGACAAACAATGGAATTGGCGTTGCTGGTATAATGTGGCAGGCAAAAATCCTTCCTCTCAAAGTCTGCAGCAAGAAAGGACTGTGTCAATCTGACCACATCGCTTCCGCCATCCGCTATGCAGCTGACCAGGGAGCGCAGGTCATCAACATGAGTTTGGGAGACCGCAAATGTTCGCAGACAATTGCCGATGCGGTTAACTACGCCCATTTCGACAAAGGCGTGGTGCTTGTCGCCGCTGCTGGAAACGATGGTGACAGTCTTCTTTCCTATCCGGCAAAGCACGATGCTATCATTGCTGTCGGCGCAACTGACAGAAACGACAAGCGTGCAGGCTTTTCCAACTACGGAAAAGAACTGGACGTAGTTGCGCCAGGCGTCAGCATCTATAGTACTGTGCTCAATAATGGCTACGATAGGATGAGTGGCACCTCGATGGCTTCGCCGCATGTGGCTGGCGTAGCGGGGCTATTGCTGTCTCAGCGTCCAACGTTAACTAACAACCAGGTCCGCGACATCTTGCGCCAGTCAGCCGATGATCTGGGGAAAAGCGGTTTTGACGATCTATACGGCTATGGGCGGGTGAACGCTTACCGAGCGCTGCAAGCAACTGCGCCAAGCAACCCTGTGGCTCCGGAGCGGGCGAAGTGTCCGGTTTGCGGTTCCACTGCTGTTGCTGAGAATCAGCCGGACGAATTGAGTCTGTTGAGCAACCTGCGCTCGCTGCGCGACCAGGTCTTCACCCAAGACCCCGGCAAACGCTGGTCGCAGATTTACTACGAGCATAAACTCGAAGTCGCATGGCTGGTGATGAGCGACAGTCAATTACGTGGCGATGTGCTGGCAGGTTGGCGCGCCTTCGATCCCGTCTTTACCGCTTTGCTTGATGGGACTAGCCCGCCTGTTACTCTCACGCCGGAGCGAATAGCAGCGGCTGAACTTGTGTTTATGGGAGTCGCTCAACGCGGCAGTCCAACTGTTCGTGAGGTGATCCTCAGAGAGTGGAACAAGGTCAACCCCAACCGCTTCGTTGGGTGGGATGTGCGGCAAGTCTGGAAGCAGTTGCGTGCCGAAGAATCCGGCAACAATATCTATCTGCCTCTTATCACGAGGTAGTCATCAGGGTTATGTACTCTGGGGTCGAAAAGTAAATGCAGTGCGAGATCGTTGTAGTCGGCGCAGGGCCAGGCGGTTCAGCAGCAGCATATTGGCTAGCTCGGTCTGGCGCCGACGTTTTGTTGGTTGACAAGGCACATTTCCCACGCGACAAACCTTGTGGCGATGGGCTCACTCCGCATGCCGTTGACATGCTGGAGGCAATGGGACTGGTCGATTCCGTACTCAAGCGAGGTCGCACTTTTACCGGGGTGCGCATCTTCGCCGAGGATGGGCATCCCTCGCGTCTCAACTTGCGCGCAGGCGACGATGGACAACCCCGTAAGGGGTATGTTATCCCCCGTCGCGATTTGGATGATGCCTTATGCCAACAGGCAGTCTCCGCAGGAGCCCGCTTCTTGCCAGGCTTCACTGCCCTGCTGCCTTACCGTCGCCGGGGACAACTGGCTGGCTTGCAGGGACGTTGTGACAAACGCCCACTCACTATTGAAGCTCAATTGATCGTTGTCGCTACTGGGGCCAACCGTAGGCTGGTGCAAGCCCTGGGCCTGTCGGATGAAAATCGGCTGAGGGCACTGGCCCTACGGGCCTACCTGGCTGGACTGCAGGGCCTCGATGACTACCTAGAGATCTATCTGGATCGGGAGTTGCTACCGGGCTATGCCTGGGTCTTTCCCACCGGAGATGGGACGGCCAATGTGGGAGTGGGAATCAAATTGTACGGTACGACAACTGCCGACGGAAGTCGGCAGTTGAGAGTAGCCTTCGACCGCTTACTGCGTAAAAGCCGGCTGACCGGTGGACAACTTATTGGCCACCCTCAAGGCTTTCCATTACGCACCGACTTCCCATCTATTCCCACATATGCCTCTGGTGTGTTGGTTGTGGGCGAGGCAGCAGGCTTGGTGAACCCCCTCACCGGGGAGGGCATTGCTTTGGCGCTGGAGAGTGGCAAACTGGCCGCCGAGGTTGCCAGTGAAGCCCTGCTGGCTGGTGATCTCTCCAGCGACCGGCTGCGTCGGTACGATGACGTCTTGCGGGAAAGGTACGCTGGCTACTTTGAGGATGCTCGCGAGTTGATGGCACGGTTAGCCCACCCCAAGGTGCTGGAAGCAGTCAGCCAGTTCTCTCGAACAGACGATCGTGTCAGGGAGGCGCTTACCACTGCCATCGTGGACGAGCGGCCGCGTGATGGCATTGTTCTGTTGGGGGAGGTGCTGCGCAGCGATGATGGGCATTCGCCCGCCGGACCTCTCTTCACAATCAATGCCTATCAGCCACTACTTGACCGCTGCCGTACCTACATGCTGACACAGGTCAAATTGGATACGCCTTCGCCATCTGTCTTGGAGATGATTGGGCGCGGCAAGATGCTGCGTGCCTTGCTGGTGTTTCTTGGCTGCCAGGCGGCTGGCGGTGACCCTGCGCAAGTACTGACCGGCGCTGCCGGCATTGAACTGGTCCACACTGCTTCACTCGTCCACGACGATATCATGGACAGCGCGGACACACGGCGAGGTCTGCCGGCGCTGCACACGACGCTAGGCGCACCACGGGCCACTGTGTGTGGCGACTACCTCATTGCCAAAGCCTTTCGCCTACTAGCTGAGAGCCGTACCATGAACCCCGCTGCTCAAGTAGTGGAGGCATTCATCATCGGCGCAGAGAGTGGCATCCGCACCTGCTCAGGCCAGTTCCAAGATGTGGGGTCGTGGACAGAGGAGACATTAAGTGAGGAGACGTACGACCAACTGATAGCCAACAAGACAGCGGCCGCTATTGCCGGCGCATTAATGGCAGGAGCTGCACTGGCCGGGGGCGAGAGGTCGTTGCTGGAGGCGCTGTCACGCTACGGCGAGTATGTGGGCCGCGCCTTCCAGATTAAGGACGACCTACTCGACCTCGCAAATGTCTCGCTCAATGGCTGCTCCATGGACCACAGCCCCACTCTCCCACTGATATATGCTTTCCAGCACAGTGATGACTGCGGTCGGGAGCTCATCCGGCGGTTCCTCAACGGACAGGAGGTGGCTGGCAGCGAGATGGCCAAGCTGCTACAGGCAACTGGTTCGCTGGCCCATGCCGAGGCGGTTGCTGGCTCGCTGGTAGAAGAAGCTATTCGGCTAGCCAGAGCCGTCCCACAGATATACGAAGTACTAGAGGCCTTCGCTCGTTACGTCGTAACTAGAGATCACTGAAAAGAGCATGCCCCCCAGCAATATGTTTCATTCAGTTCTTGTGGGGCTACAAGGCTTATAAGTTCACCACAGGAGGTTCCTTAATGCGATGGATCACATGTTTGTTTGCCTTGGCCTTGCTCAGTCTGGCCATCACCGGTTGTACTGCTTCAACAAGGGAAGAGATACCTTTCACTGTGGTTGCGGAGGGTGAGACGGCAGCCGATTATCCTGATCAGCAGGGTATTGTTATCGGTTCGCCAGCCGAGTGGGAAGAGCTGTGGGAGCAATTGCATCGCTACACCATCCCACGGCCGGCTCTGCCAAAGGTAGACTTCACGCAGCACACCGTGTTCGCTGTGTTCGCCGGCGAGAAGCCGAGCGGCGGTTACACCATCCAAGTCGAACGGATAACACAAACAGACCAAGCAGTGATCGTGTATGTGACTGAAACAGCGCCGGGACCAAGGGATATAACCATTACGATGATCACCTACCCCTACCAGGTTGTGAAGATACCTCACACTAGTCTACCCGTGCGCTTCAGATACTAAGCCACGGTGTAGAGAGACAGCGAAGTCCCCGCCTCCAATTTGACCTTCTCCATCAGCTCGGCACTGGTTCCGCTGAATGGGATTTTTCTGCAGTCTGCATTATAATCCTCAGCGTTGTTAAGTCTACACACAGTTTGACATTCGGGTAGTGGTTGATGGCAGGATTGCCAAAGCGCCAGTCCTTTGGGCCGTGAAAGGCGTGATCTCGAATGGCGGATTACAATAAGCTGGGCCATATTCAGGTTTTGCAGCCATCGGTTCGATCCCTGGGATGCCTGCCAGGCCTCGTAGGGTCATGGCTCGACCCATATAACGAGAAGCCGGTGTTTTCCATCCCAGAGCGGAGTGCAGGCGATAGTTGTTGTAGTCTGAGTAACTTCTCAATAAAATGGGGGAAGGGCTGAACACTGAGAGGATGAGCATACGGCACCGGGGAAAAAACAGGCCAAAATTTATCATAAAAAATAGCTGCTCGTGTGAATTTTTGTTG
>JAKLPW010000155.1 GCA_022013675.1 Anaerolineae bacterium
ATATTCGTGCTATTCTTGATCCTCTCGTTTTTCTCAGCATCCAGGAGACCGTTATGCAAAGGAGCCAGCGCGGGTTGGTCGAGGACTTCGCCAGACAGATGATGAAGAAGGAGATCGGCCACGATTTCAAACACGCTGACCGCGTCAGGAATTGGGCCTTGCGGATTGCCCAGGAAGAAGGCTACGAGGATCTACAAGCCGTTGAAGTCGCGGCCCTGCTGCACGATATTGGACTGGCCCAGGTGAAGAAACGTAGCCTGCACGGACCCATAGGGTCCCTGATGGCAGTAGAATTCCTCACAGAGAAGAACATCTTCCCAGAAGACGTAGTCAAGGAGATCGGCAACGCCATCCGGTATCACAACTCCATACAGCATGGAAACGGGCGGCTGTTGGACATCGTGCGGGACGCTGACATACTGGATCTTCTCGGGGCCATTGGCATCATGAGAGCCTACACATCCAAGTCTTCCAGGCCGGAATACGATCCCGAGAACGTCAAGGGAGAAACGTGGGGGGCATCAGCAAAGGAGTATGATCGGCGGTTTGATGCAGGCCTGGGTACGGGGGACTACATCGTCGATCATCTCAACTTCCATATAAGCTGCTACGGCAACCTGCACACAGAAGCAGCCAAGCGATTGGCGAAACCCCTCGTGGAGTTCATGCGGGACTACATCATTCAGCTTGAGTCCGAAGTCAAGGGTAGCTGAGTGAACATGCGCGACTACGGAGACCACTGCCGGAGAGGATGGAATCGCGTAAGACCTCACCCACGGCAGACCTCAGAGGTTTTTAGTAACGGCTGCGGAATGCGCTGGCGACAAGACCAGGTCTGCCGGAGTCAGGCAGTGGTCGCGCAGCGAAAACCTCGGTGGTCTAGACCGGTGGCGATGACCTTAGACAAGGTAAGTACTTCATAATATCATTAGGGTAACCCTCCCGCAGGTTCGCACCCGAGATCTCTTACGAGCAAGGGAGATCCCAGCCGAATAGAGTCTGCTCCTCGCGCACCGGAAACCTGCGGGAGGATGAGCTGATAGCTTGCCATCATCAGAAAGAAGACCCACAGGGGCGCAGAGTCAGCAGAGGGAGTCTAACCACATGGGAGAGCTTCTCCAGTGATCCAGCTAGGTGTCAACTACTGCGCAGAGTTGGTCACTCTGGCCCAGGACCCAGACATCAACTTCCAGTACGTCAAAGTAGGCGACTGGCTAGAACAGAGCATCCCCTACGCCATGGCCCAATTCCCCGACAAGACGCTACTTTATCATTGCAACAGCCTCATACAGCACGACTCGGCTGGTACGCAGACCCTGGTGACCACCATGCGCCACTGGCAGCAGCGCACGGGCTGCCCCTGGCTGTCAGCTCACTTGGACCAGTACACCCTGGAAGAGACCCGCGCATACTTCCACGATGGTCGCCCCCTTCCCGAATACAGTGAAGTGGCGGCATTCGATCTTATCTGCAGCACAGTGGAGGCCATCAAGCCCCACCTTGCGGTTCCCCTGCTCCTGGAGAACATGCCCCACTGGCCCACGTCCGATCCCGATCCCGCCACTTCGTCCAACTTCATCACGCGAGTGCTCGACGAGACCCAGTGCGACCTACTCCTCGACCTCGCTCATGCCCGCATCTCCGCCGAGAACCTGGGCCGCGACGTGTACGCATATCTAGAAGAACTGCCCCTCGAGCAGGTCGTAGAGATCCACGTCAGCGGCCCTCGATACGAGAATGGGTGGTGGCACGATTATCACGATACGCTGCAAGCCGAGGACTACGCTCTACTGGAGTGGGTGCTTTGGCGAAGTGCGCCACGAGTCGTGACGATGGAGTACTGGAAGGACATTGCCCAAGTGCGAGCGCAACTGTTGCGTCTCAGTCAACTGACCGCTCGCGCCGATCAATGGAATACAGGAAACCGGCCCAATTGCGAGCGCAACTGGGCCGGCTAAGTCTACTGATCGCTCAGGCCGATCAGTAGACTTAGTTGTTGAGAGAGTATCTCCCGACCGAGCCATCGAGCCGCCTGCCGAAGCTGGCCAACCCAGCTTCAGCAACCTCTTGGCATCCCTTGCCCGCTTGGTAGGCTTACTAGACAGCGCTAGGGACCGTCACGTCGTCGATGATCTGCCCGTCCAGAATGCTCACAACCCGACCAGCGACTTGGGCCGCCTGAGTATCATGAGAGACCATCAATACTGTATGCCCAGCATGGTTGAGGTCGCGTAGCAAGTCTAGCACCTGCTTGCCGGTTGCCCGATCCAGGTTGCCGGTGGGCTCGTCAGCCAGGATCAGGGGCGGCTCGTTCACGATGGCCCGTGCCACCGCCACTCGGCCCTGCTCGCCTCCAGAGAGCTGGTAAGGCAAGCGGCCTTCCTTGCCCTTCAACCCTACCCGCTCCAGTACCTCACGAGCGCGGGAGATTTTGTCAGCTCTTCGCAGCTTGGCAATCACCAAGCCCAGCAGCACGTTCTCTTGTGCAGTAAGGTACGGCAAGAGCTGCAGTTGTTGGAACACAAACCCAATGTACTCATGTCTGAAATCCGCCTGTTGTTCGGTGCTGAGGGCGTAGATGTCGATATCGTCAATCAGCACCTGGCCCGATGTGGCTGGGTTCATTGCGCCCAGCACGGTCAGCAGGGTGCTCTTACCCGAGCCTGAGGGGCCTATCACCGCCACGAACTCCCCCTCTGCGACGTTTAGGTTCACTTCGTTCAGCGCATGGACCGGAACCCCCCCCGTATCGTAGGTCTTCTCCACATCTTGAAACTCGATCATGGTAGTCTCCATTTTGCTCATAGCGATCGTAGTGCGGTGGTCGGATCGAGTCTGGCCGCGTAGATGGCAGGATAGAAGCTGCCTAGCAGACCGATCAGCAGTGCTCCTCCCACAGTGCTCACAGCCAGCAAAGGATCCCAGATCACCCGCGTCGTGACCTGAGCAACAGAGGGCGCCAGCATCACTGCGGTACCCATGCCCAAGGCCCATCCCACGACTCCCCCCGCCAAGCTGATCAAGCAGGCCTCACTGAGGATCACCCGCACGATGTGCCGCTGACGAAAGCCCAGGGCTCGGAACAGACCGATCTCCTGCCTGCGTTCCGATACTGCTCCGAGCATGCTCGTCAGCACCACCAGTGTACCGATGGCGATGACGACGGCTGACACGGCCATTGCGAAGCGGGTCAACTGGCCCACCGTCTCCATCCGAAGCGTCACCGCCTCGCGGAGGGCTGTCACCCTTCCCTGGGGCAGGACCGCACTGATCTGCTCCACCATTTCTTCTATCGGGCAAGCAGTGCACAACGCAGCCACTTCCACCAGGCTGATACCGTCGGGCTTGTTCATCATCTGTTGGGCCACGCTCAAGTCAATGAACAGGATGTCGTCATCCTGTGAACCGTTCTCGGCCAGCACTCCCACGACACGCACGAGTTGTCCTTTGATATCCAGCGACTCGCCAGGCTCCAGATTGAGAATCTGCGCCAATCGCGCACCCACCAGAGCTTCATCGGGAGAAGTGGGATGCTCCCCGCGCACACGCCACCACTGCTTGAGCCTGAGTTCCTCATCGAAGAGCACTCCAGCCACCAGCACCTGGCGTCCCCCCAGAGCCACAGCCCCCAGGAGCTTGGGAGCCACGACGCTGACGTTCTCAGCGTTCTTGATCGTGCTGATTCGCTCCAGGTCGGAGAGGGACATCTCACCCACGTCGTAGGCTGCCGAAGCAACCGTCACCCCACCGTAGGAAAGCGACAGATCGTTGGCCTTGGGGACGATGAGGATATTGGCCCCATACTCGTCCAGCTTCTCGGCGACATCTGCTTGCATCGTTTCGGTGATGGCTATGAGAGCCACCACGGTAGCCACCCCGATAGCCAGGCCCAGGGCCAGTAGTGCCATTCGGCCTTTGCGCCGCCAGAGGCTATGGAGTGCAATGTCAGAAAGCTGCATAGTACTTGCTCCTAGAAGTAGCTCGCGCCGGCGATGATGTCTTCTTCTTGAATGACCAGCCTGTCCCCATCTACGACCCGTTGCAGGGGCGAGGGATTGCAGCCGCCCCGCACGACGTTGATCTGGTCACTGGCGAAGCGCAGCCCACAATTTTGGCAAACCATCTCTTCGCCGTCTTGCAAGTAGCCCCTCTTGGACGGGAAGCACGAATCACAGGCATTGAATGCCGCGCGGACCACGCCATCACTGCTCTGGAGGATGAAGAACTCAATGGGCTGGTCTCCATTCATGTAGGTATAGTAACGTGCCTTGCCATCGTCGAAAGTGGAGAGTGGCAGCCGCGCCTGCCCATCTGTGGCTACCAGTGCCGGATAGGGCGCATGGCCAGAGGTGGCGGCTGTCACTGATGCCGTCTGCTCCCCCGTTGACGATCCCTCGGGCAAATCGCTCGACGCCACCGTATCCCCAACAACAGGCGCCTCGGAGACGGCTGATACTGGTTGGCTCTCAGGCCGCGTTA
>JAKLPW010000156.1 GCA_022013675.1 Anaerolineae bacterium
CCCAGCCCAGGTCGTTGGTGTACCAGTTCCCCCCATTGGAAGTGAGGACGTTGTAGAAGTCAAAGACAGCCACGTTGTTGTAAGGGTAGTCATCCAGCCAGTCCTCAACCAGCCAGGTGTTGAAAGCGCGGGCGTTGGCCGCGTGGGCGTCATCGGTCTCGTCCTCCACCAGAGGGGGCGCGGTGATGACGACGAACAGTTTATCCTGGCGAGTGCGAAAGTACTCCAGGATGTCATTGTAGATCCCTTTGGCGTTGCCGACGGTATGGTGCTCGGAGGTCCAGTCCTCCCCACGAAGAGGGTTGGGCCCGGTGGTCGGCGGGTCGTCCGGGTTCCCGCCCAGGTGGGAATTAGGGTAGCAAGACTTGAACATGATGATCTGGTTCTCACCGCCGGGATCTGCCATAGGGCGCGTGTAGTCGGCGTGGCGGTTGGTGGTGTTGTAGAGGGCCTGGGTGTAGGTAGGGCTATTGGGGCCGCGGAACCAGTCCCACCAGTTGCCGATATCGGTGTACGAGCCGATCCCGTCTGGGCCCCAGTCGTAATAGGTATCGCTGACGTAGTAGTTGTTGGCGCCCAACTGGTTACCCAGATTCCCCATGCCAGTGCTCAGCCAGTCGTCGCCGACGGAGTGGTGGATAAAGACGAGCTTGACGGGGGAGGCGGGTGGGTTGGGGTTGTCGGCCGTCAGCCGCTCCTGCGGGGAAGCTACGGTAGAGCTTGCGGCCAGGAGCAAGGTCAACGCGGCCACAACCGTCACTATTGTCGCTATCCTTCTGGTTTGCATCTTCATCCTCTCCCTCTGACTGAATTTGTCATTGCGAGCCCCGCGGGGGCGAAGCAATCCCCTCCGGGCGGTGAAAGTAAGTACAGCAAGTCATTTGCCACAATGGAGGGCAAATGGCCTTGCGAATCTTGAAGCCAACAGCATTCTACTTGTCAGTAGCTCTTCAAGATGATGGGCAGATAGACCTGCTGGCCAACGAACACGGTCACGCTGGCCGTCCCTGTCTGGCCGTCGCTGTCTGTGGCGGTCAGGGTGATGACATGGCGGCCAGGAGACAGGGTGGCTACGGCCAGTTCACCTCCGGAGCCCAGGTCGCCGTCTCGGTCAGACGACCACGTTAGCGAGTCGGCTGGCAGAGGGCCATCCTCGGCATCCAGAGCAATGCCGCTGAAGAGGATCATCTGGCCCGGGGCAAAGGAAGCGCCAGCCGTCGGGCTCTCCACGATGGCAGTGGGCGGATGCGGCAGCATGGTGAACACGGCATCCGACTGGTCGCTGCCGGTGTTCACGCCGTCGGTGGCGATGATCCGGATCAGGCCACGCTGGGTGCCAGAGAGGGCAGCGGTGTCCACCGTCAGGGTCACGGTAGGGAAGTTAGTGACCAGGGCCTGCCACGTGTCCCCCTGATCTGGGCTGTACTGGACGGTGTAGAGCAGGTCGTCGCCGTCGGCGTCGCTGGCCTCCCAGCGCACGGTCATAGTCTGGGTGACGACCTCCCCGCCGTTGGGGCTGATGACCCGGACCGCCGGGGCATGCGCCGATACCTGGCGGCTGGCCAACTCTGTGCCGTCTTGCGCCAGGACGATGCGGGCGGCAGCGGCGTTGTAGGGCACGACCAGCCAGAAGGGCCGGGCCGCGCCTACGTCGTCGCTGACCTTGGGCAGGGCGAAGGGGTGATCGCTCAGCAGGCCACCGCTCGCGTCGAGCAGGCGCAGGTGGTAAGTGACCTCGTCGGCGACGGCCAGCTCGGCCGCGGCCTTCGCCAGCTCTTGGGCGCCCACGGTGCCCTGGGGCAGGCGATAAGCGATGTCAAACTGCGCCGTCCCCTCGGTCGGCGTGATAGCGCCGGTAACGTACAGAATCTCCTCGGCCTGGAGCCACGCCTGGGGCACCTCTGACGCGGCGCGGTTCGCGCCGGCGCTGGTCGCCAATTTATTATAGAGTGCCTTGTAAGTGTAGTCCGAGGGCCAGCGGGGCTTGCTGATAGCGTGCCCATAGGACATCAGGTCCGCGGCCGCCGTCGGAGGGATGACAGCCGGGTTGGCCACGTTGAAACCGAAATAGGCCGTGGGGTTGTTGGGCCCGATGTCGCAGGGGGGATAGGGGTAGTTGTTGTCCACGTCGTCGGGGTTGCCGCAGTTCACATGGCGCCGGCCCAGGTTGTGGCCCAGCTCGTGGGCCATGGTGGAGCCGCCGTGGGGCCAGTACCAGGTGGTGTTGAAGCTGAGCTTGGGGTCGGTGTTCATGAAGCCCCAGCCCACCCAACCGTCTATGTAGGCGGCGCCGCCGGAGCCGACGCCGTGGCTCTGGTGCACCATGCCCCAGTAGTGGGTGTCGCCGCAGGGGTCTATGGTGAAGAAGTCCCGGGTCTTCAAAGAGAGGAGCACCTTCCAGGAGTCGTCCGGCATCTCATAGGGGCCGCCGCAGGGATACGGGAAGGGTCCCCACCAGCACACCTCCAGCTCTTCTTCCGTGGCGCCGCTGTCGTACAGCTTAACGTTCGCGATCGGGTAGGCTCGCTTGACCCAGTTGATGATGCCGCCGAAGTGGGGGTCGCTGATGGAGGCCGTTTGCGGGTCGGTGCGGATGCGGACCATGACCAGGCACAGGTCCTGCCGCTTGTTGAAGGTGAGCGTGATGCTCTTGGAGTTGTTGGTTGGGTTCGGGTCGGTGAGGGGCGCCTCTGGCAACACCTGGGCCTGGAAGGTGACGGTTCCCGAGCGCCACGACGGCGGGATGAGGAAGTAGAAGGAGTCGTTCAGGATGGCTCGGCTGCCGCCCGTGGTTTTCGCCTGGATCTTGCCGTTCACCGGCGATAGGGGGGAACCGGGCAAGGGCGTTCCCCCGCGGGTGCCGTACAGCCGGGCATCGGCCATTTGGTCCGCCGGGTTGGCGCGGACATATACGCGGGCATAGGCGGTCTTGACATTCACCAGAGGCACCTGGTTGGCTAGGTTCTGGATACCCTGGGTGACCTCGATGTTCTGCACCGAGAGGTCCGAGCCCGTCAGCCCTAGCAGCAACTGGTAGTTCTGGGTGACGTGGAATTCGTTGCCGGTTTTGCTCTTCACCCGCAGGCGATAGGTGCCCATGGCGGTGGCGGTGTAGTTGATCTGCTCGCTGGCTGTGCCGGACTTGGTAGAACTGGCTACCTGCTGGCCATTGGGCGCGTACAGGTACAGGTCGTAGTCGGCCGGCAGGTTACTTAAGCTGGCGCTGACGGTGACGATCCCGGCCCCGGAGAGGCTGAACTGATACCAGTCTTCGTCCCAGGCGGGGCAGATGCGACCGTACTTGGGGGTACCCGGCGAGATGGTGGCAGCCGTGCCGAAGGTGTCGCCCGCCTCGTCGGGGGCGCAGATGGCGGCCTTCAGCCGGAAGGGTGTGAACTTGTTCCAGTATGAGTAACCGACCTTGCTGCGCACGGCCACCCAGTAATCGCCGCTGTTGGCCGCCGTGTGCTTGATGTACTCCGGCGTGGTGCCGAACTCGCCGGAGGCGTCCACCAGGTTAGCCGATGGGTTGTACAGGAAGAGATCATAGTCGCCCAGGGGCGAGGCCGGCAGGTTCGACAGCCACAACTGCACCACCTGGCCGGCGGTGACCGGGAACTTCCAGTAGTCCTCGTCGCCGCTGGGACAAATGTATTCCTCCGTGTAGCCCTGGTTCACCGCGGGTAGCGTCCCGGCAGCGTAGAAGGTGTCGGCGGCGGCATCGGGGTACAGGCACACCGGCGTGGGCGTAGATGTCGGCGTGGCGGTGGGGATGGGTGTCGGGGTCGGCATCGTCCCCGATGGCACCACGGCCAGCGCCAGCGTGGGACAGAATTGGGTATAGTGGCGGCTGCTGAAGGTGCGCACCCAGTAGGTGCCTGGGACCTCCGGCCCCCGCAGTTCCAGCCCCCAGTTGGCATTCCCGTTCACCCAGCGCTGCACCAGTTCCCGCACGTCCCAGCTAAAGATGTTGCCACTTGCTCCCTTGGGGATATCCACCCGGGCCAGCGGCTCCGCATGCACAGGGGGCTGGTTATTCCAGTTCACGGCCATCTCATTCCAGGCACCTTGGACCTCATGGAGGGCGATGATGACCACTTCGGGGGCGCCCGCGCCGCCAAGGTACAGGGCCTGGAGAGATGCGCCCTGGATCTGGGAGCCCTGGGGGATGAAGGAGAGGTCAAAGCGCACCAGGGCCCGGCGGGCCGTGATCTCGCCCGGGGCATGGCCGTACCCTGTCAGTAATTCGGTGCCACTGCCGAAGTTGGTGGTGGGGGCGATCTCGTCCACGTAAGCGTCCGCCACCGCACACAGTTCCAAATTGACCACGTTGGAGGGCGTAGACGTTGCGGTGGCCGTAGACGTGGCCGTTGCGGTCGGGGTGGGTGTGCGTGTGGGAGTATGGGTCGGCGTGTTAGTGGATGTGGGCATTGGCGTGTTGGTGGGCGTGTAGGTCGGGGTGCGCGTCGGGGTCGGCGTGATGGTCGGGGTGGGCGTGGGGATGTGGTAGTTGACCACCAGCCGCGGCCTGTTCTCCATGTGATCCCTGCTCTCGAACGTCCGCTCGAAGTAGGTCGTCTCCGACGTCAGGCGACGGAGATAGACGCCGTGGTTCTGCGTCGGGTTACTGCGCCAGTAATTGGCCCAATTGGTGATTGACCAGGACTTGTACCTGCCTGTTACGTTATCCAGCGAGGAGATAATGCCCCACGGATCTGCGGTGGGGAAAGTGTCCCAGGTCACTGTACTTTCCGACCAGGCACTGGTGACGTAGTAGGCTGCCAGTGACTTGGGATTGTCGCCGGCCGCGTACACCAGGTAGAGCTCCATGACGGCCGAATCAATCACTGCGCCGGCGGGCAGTCCAGAAAGGTCGAAGCGAAGCAGGACGACCTCCTCAGCCGGCCCTTCGATCTCGTTGTACGACAGTTCCAAATAATGCTCGTTGCCGAAGTTGATGTTCGGCTGCGTGCTCCTGACCGTCGCGTCGGCCACGGCGTAGAAAGTCATGCTGCTGGCGAAGGTCCAGTCGGCCGCGAGGCTCTGGGCCGCGGGCAGCGCGTGGGCGCTACCGGCAAACCGGGGGCCAATTCCCACTGCCAGCATTACGGCGCTGGCGACCAGAACAACAAGCAGTACTCTTTTGGCAGACATTTTTTCCTCCTTTTTGAATTTGGTTGAACTGACATTTGTCGTGAAACGTAAGGCGTCACATGCACATCACCTCTTCCGGTACATCCGTTACTGTCCTACAATCCACCATCCTACGGTGTCCCATCCCACCCGGCCAGCCGGGCGGACAGCCACCACAACGCCTGCCCCTTGAGTTTGCAGTTGAAACCGTGGGAGTGCTGACACTCGTCGTCGGTCGTCGGGAGATTCTGGCAATCTTCCGGGTGATTTCCGCACCAGGTGTAGCACCAGGGGCAACTATCGTCTGTGCTCGGGTAATGGTTGCCGTCTGGGTCGTAACTTTCGATGTCCGCAAAGTCGTATAAGATCTTCCCGTGCTCCTGAACGTATTGCCGGACCAGGTTGTTGTTCTGCGCCAGTGTAGCGCTGCCGCCGTCGGTGTGGCCGGTCATGTAGACGAAGTGCACGTTCGGGTACTCGCTCTCCAGTTGGGCCATTATGTCCAGGTACTGCTGCACCGGCGTATCCTCGTCGGACATCTCGCCGCACCAGGACCACATGAAGGCGGTGGCGGCTGGTGCCTCGTCGAGGAGGTCGCGGGCCGTATCGAGAAACTCGCCGGGGTCCCACGACCACCCGTCGTCGTAGCCCATGCGCAGGCACGAGGGAGTGCAGGGAGCGGAAGGAGTGTGCCAGTCCTTGGCGAAGTTGTAAGCGGACGCATCCACCTCGTCCCTCAAGTATTCGGCGCCGGCCCACAACTGCGTCCCGTGGGAGGTGGAGCCGTAGGCCCAGATGACGTTCTGCCTGGCCTGCCCCAGCCAGGAGGACGGAATCTGGCCGGTATTGGTCGCGGCGTGGTCTACGATGATGGCCTGGCCGGTAGGCGTGGATGTGGGGGTTGGCGTGGGCGCGGGGGAAGGGGTAAAGTCTTTCAGGATGAGCGGCAGGTAGACCCACGCCGCCGGCTCCCATACCCATCGCTCGTAGGCCCCGATGTCGGGGTGAGAGTTGCGAGGGTGACCCTCGACGTCATCCGAGGGGGCACCGCTGGCGCTGCCAGCCTTTACGGCAGGGCTGCTCTCCTGCAAGTGCAGGTCCACGTTCGGCCAGCCGGACACGAAGAGTGGGTCGGACGTCACGTTCCCTTGGCCCTGGCCGGTGTAGGAGGTCCAGGTACCGTCGGCGATTTCATTGCGGGTGAAGTCGGAGTCGTGCCCCTGCACGAACTCGGCCGTGATCTCGCCGTCCTCCCGGCTGTAGTACAGGTTGTGGTGCTCCGTCAGTTGCACGCCCGCGCCCAGGTAGATGCCCGTGGGGCCGCCGTCGGTGGGATCGGCGTTGAAGGCGAAGATGTTGTTCATCAGTGTCAGCGTCACCGGTGGCGAGGGGATTTCCTCCGGATAACCGGCCACGAAGGCCCAATTGCGCTCGCTGTAGGCCGTGTCCCACATGTTGTAGGCAATCGTATTGTTGACCACCTCCAGCGTGCTGGTGAAGGTGCCCACCCACACCGCGCTGTTGCCCTGCCCCCAGACGACGTTGTTCTCCATCCGCCCCCCGGCCCACAGTTTGATACCGTTCAGGTGGTTGCGCACCACGCGGTTGCGGCGCACGATGACGCCGGTGGCGTTACCGGCCCGGTCGCGGGAGTTGAGATCAATCCCGTCGCCGCTGTTATCGTGAACGTAGCAATCCTCCACCAGGACGGGGTAGCCGCGGGCGAACTCCAGGCCATCGGAGCCGTAAGAGGCTTCTTCGCCGGTATCGTATATTTCCACGCGGCGGATGACCATGTCGTTGCAGGGGCCAGGCGCGCAGTCCACCGCCGAGTACAGGCTGCCGTGGATGGTGCTGTCTTCCAGCGTGATGTGCTCGACCGGCCCCTCCTCCGGTGGCGCTTCGGTCTCACCGTAGGTGAAGCGAATGCTGGCCTCGCCACCGCTGATGTCCAGATGATCCAGTTGAATGTGACGGTTCTCGCCAGAAAGTTCCATTCCCCAGACGGTGAAGTTGCGCAGCGTGAAACCGCTGATGCGCAGGTAGGATGTGTGCTGGTCCAGGATCAGCAGTTCCCCTGTGCTACCCCCGCCGTCCAGGATGGGCATCTCGCCGGGGTAGGCGATGAAGGTGATGGAGGCGCCGGCCGTGCCAGAACAGGCCAGATGGGTCTCGTCAGTGGGGTAGACGCCGCCCCGGAAGCAAACGGTATCTCCCGGCTGCGCGGTATCGGCGGCGTGCTGGAAGGTGGCCCAGGGCTGGGCCAAGGTGCCGGGGTCCGTATCATCGCCGCCGGGGGCAACGTAGTAAGCACAGTTGACAGTGGTCTGTGTCCCGATGCCCGCTGACGCCCGCTCCGGCGCGCCCGTTGGAGTGGGCGGGCGTGAGCCGCCGACCGGCGCGGTCAGTGAGCAGGCCACGCCGACGATGAACACAATGGAAACAAGAGTGAGCATCGTTTTTGTACGCATAATCTGCCCCCTTCCTTATGATAGCCTCTCGTGTTCTCCCCGCATCTGTACCCATCGCCCAATGAAGGACATTAGAGTGCCTTTGTCGGCGAAGGCGATGCGCTCGCCCGATTGGACGTGCTGTACCTGCCCGCGCCAGCGACCCTCGCCCGCCCCTGTCTCTCGCCAGAAGCGGACGATGAAGGTGTTCAGCGGTGGGCCAGGGTCACGATTGTTCGACATTGGAATGCCTCGCTTTGGTCGGTGGTAACGTGGGATGCGTGAAACGTGGTGCGTGATGCCGGTGACACGACCGACAATCAAAGTATAGCACAGAGGTATCAAAAAAGTGTCAAAAGGGAAAAGGCTTTCGGGGACAAAAGAGAACCCCCGGCCTATCGGAGAAGCCGGGGGGGAATATAGAAGCCACAATCCTCTCGCTGCCTGGTTCACGGCCCAGGCAACGACAGATTGCTCGCCGGGTGCGCTGCCAGTGCCAGGTGCACTTGCTCCACCTCCGGTACGGCGCCGACCTCGTCAAAGGTAGCCAGTGCCGCCTGCAGCATCTCTCGGCCACGGGCTGCCTGGCCCCTCGCCAGCAGTGCCCGGCCCCAGGCCAGCCAGGTACGGGCCGCCTCCACCACCTGCTCCAGTTCTTCGCACCGGCGCAGGCTGGCGGCAAAGGCTGCCTCAGCAGCCGACCAATCGCCGCTGCGGGCCGCCAGTTGTCCCTGCAGCCGGTCGGCGACGACCAGGGCGTGGGCCATGCCCCTCTGTTCGGCCTGCTCCCGCGCTTGCTTGAGCCGCGGGCGGGCTGCCGCCTCGTCCCCCTCGTCCAGGCTGAGGGCGGCCAGTTCCAGTTCCAGTTCGGGGACATAGCGGGGGTAGAAACGCTGGCTCATCTCCAGCGCCGTCTCCAGGAGAGGCCGGGCCGAGGCCGGATCGCCCCGGCGGGCGGTGTCCTGATCCTTGTCCTGAGCCCCGTCGAAGGGCTGTGGCTGTCGAAGGGCGGCCAGTTGTCCCCGGGCACGCAGGAGGGCAATCTCCTGGAAGTGAGTGGACTGGTGGATCATCGTCGCCTCGGCCCGGTCTAACAGGGCGGAGGCCTCCTCCCATTGCCCACGCAGGGAGGCAATCTCGGCCAGGTAATGGTAAGCCCAACACTGCCGCCAGGGGATGTCCAGTTCGGTGCCCAGGCACAGGGCCAAGCGACATTCCTCCTCCGCTTCGGCGATGCGGCCCAGGGCGAGCAGACAGTAGCCGGTGATGTTGTGGGAGCCAGCGGCAAAGTCCAGCCAGCCCAGGCCCTCGGCCAGGCGGGCCGCCTCCCGCTCGTGGGCCACCGCCGCGCTCATCGGCCCGCCGACGCGCAGGAGCAGGGATCCCAGACGATGGTGGGCCTGGGCTAGTCCGCTCTGGTTGCCGATCTGCTCGCTCAGTTGCCGTTGCCGCTGCGTCCAAAGGCGCGCCTGGGCAAAATCCCCCTCGTGTTCGTAGAAGCGGGCCAGGAGGCCGTAGCCTTGAGCGACCATCTCCTCCAGCCCGTCCACGCCCTGGGCCGCCTGGAGCCCCCGCGTTACCTGCGCCCGCGCCTGATCGAAATCGGCGTAGCGGTAGGCCAGGGCATAGCAGGCTTCGGCGATCCCGGCCCGGACTTCGGCGAGATCAGTCGAGCCGTCGCCCAGGGCCTCCCAAATGGAAAGCGCCCGCTCTAGCCATTCCCAGACCGGATCCTCGTCGCCAATCACGTCCCGGTGGGCGGCGGCCAACCCGGTGAGGGCACGAGCAGCCAGACCGTCGGCCCGGTCGGGATCCAGCAGGGCCAGCGCCCGGCGGAAGTAATCCAACGCCTCCTGGAGAGCGTAACCTTGCCGGGCCTGCTCCCCCGCCTCGACCAGCCAGGCCAGACCCTTTTCGGTCTCGTGGGCGCGCTCGAAGTGGTGAGCCAACTCGCCGGCCACGCCGGGTTGACCAACATACAATCGCTCCATCGCCTCCCCCACCAGCCAATGAAGCCGCCGTCGGCGGCGGTAGTGCAATCCCTGGTAGATCACCTCCCGCACCAGATGGTGGTCAAACTCGTAATCCAAGCCGGAACTGCCGCTTCCTTCACGGACGAGGCGACGGCGCAAGAGTTCGTCCAGCGCCTCCAGCGTGGCCTCCTCGCCCCGACTCCACGCCTGCTCCAGCACGGCGAAGTCGAAGGCCACCCCGATGACGGCGGCGACGGCGGTCGCTTCGCGGGCCGGTGGGGAGAGCCGTTCCAGGCGCATCTGGACAACCTGGCGCACCGAGGCGGGAATAGGCAGACCGGACGGCGCGGCTTCCTCGACCCAGCGCCCCCCGACGAGCCGCACCTGCCCGTCTTCAAAAAGGGCCCGCAAGGTCTCCAGCGTGAAGAAGGGATTGCCCTCCGTCTGGCGGTGGATGCGTGCTACCAGCCCGTCGCTGGCACCGACCATCCAGTGGCCCAGGGCTTCCTGGGGCAGGCGGACCAGTTCCAGCCGTGCCGCCAACTCACGCCGTTCCAGCTGGAGCGCCAGACCATGCAGTGGGTGGTCGGGGCCGACCTCTTCACCCCGATAGGTGGCGAGCAGCAGGATCGGCGTATCGGAGAGGCGGCGGGTCAGATAGTGCAGCCAGGCCAGCGTCGAATCGTTGGCCCAGTGTAAATCTTCCAGCACCAACAGGAGGGGGTCTTGTCGCGCCAGGTCGAGCAAGAAGATGGTTGTGGCATCGAAGAGGCGGGCCTGCTGCTGGTCGGCGGGGAGGGATAAAGACGGCGGAGGTGGGAGTCGCTCACCCAGTTCAGGGGCCAGGCGGGCCAGTTCGGCTGCCTGCCAGGGGAGCAGACGCCCCAGAACACCCGTACCCGTGGCGGAGAGAACGGCACGTAGGAGGTCCGTCACCGGGCCGAGGGGCAGGGCGCGCTCGTACTCGTAGCAGTGGCCGCAGGCAACCCACCTGCCCCTCTGCCGGACGTACCGGCTCAGTTCCTCGACCAGGCGGGTCTTGCCGATGCCGGCCTCGCCGCTCACCAGCAGCAGGTGACCCCGGCCGGACGAGGCCTGCTCCCAGTGGGCCAGCAGGGGTTCCCACTCGGCCTCTCGCCCCACGAAGGGGGGAGACTCCAGGATGAGAGCGGGCTGACTGCGCGGCGGAGGGGGGCGCAGGGCGATGATCATCTCGCCGGGCTCACGTCGCCAGGCGGGGCCCAGCAGTTCGTCGCACAGGGCCGTGGTCTCCGGCGCAGGCTCGATGCCCAGTTCGGTCCGCAGCACGGCGCGGCACCAGTGGGCCTGGCGCACCGCCTCGGCTCGGTTGCCCAGCCGCAGGTGCAGCCGGATGGCCGTGCGGTGCACGTCTTCCCGGAGTGGATCGCGGGCCAGAAGCAGCCCGGCGTGGCGCAGCGCCTCCTCCGGCCGGGTCAGCGCCTCGTGAGCCGCCATCAACCGCTCCAGTGCCCCCAGGTATAGTCCCTCCAGGCGGTAGCGCTCCTCCAGGCACCAGTCGTCGTAGAAGCCCTCCAGGAAGTCGCCTCGGTACAACTGGATGCAAGAGGCAAGAGGCAAGAGGCAGGAAGCAGGAAGCAGGAATTCTGCATCTTGCATCTTGCTTCTTGTATCCTGCACCCTGCTCTCGAACTCCTCCACGTCCAGCCAATAGTCGCTATGGGGGTTGAACCGCACCGTCTGCGCATCGGCCAGGATGTGGTCGCCAGGAGGAAGGATGCGGCGGATGTGCCATAGGGCAGTGCTCAGGCTGCGCAGCGCCTTGTCTCGGGGACGGTCGGGCCAGAAGAGATCAGCGAGTTGCTCGCGGGGACAGGCACGGTCGCGGTGAACGCGGGAACTGGAAACGAGGTAGGCCAGCAGGGAGCGTGCTTTGAGCGTGGCTGGCGGCGGTAAGGGCTCGTCGTCGTCGCGCAGTTCGAACCCCCCCAGTAGACAAATCTTGAGCGTGGTCATCGGCCCGTTCCTCTGGCAGTAGGGCAACTTGTCCAACTTGTGTGCCAGGCTCAAGTATGGCAGCAGTGACGTAGGTTGTCAAGTCCACGTTTTGCTGATGTCATTTAAACTTGAAAAGTGGACTATTTGAAGCTGAAAAGTGGACAGGTCATGGTACATTCCCCCGAGGCCGATACTAACAAAGGAGGGAGACATGGATCAGCTACACAAACGGTTCACTGACGAGCAGATCAAGGTTCTGTTTCAACTGTACTGCCAGGGGTTGCTACGAAGAGATACAGTTCAAGAGATACTGCACATCGGCAAGAGCCAGCTCTTCGTCTTGCTCAAGCGATACCGGCAAGATCCAGAGAGCTTCTCAGTGTCCTACAGAAGAGCTACCCCGCCTAGACTGTCCGTCACTGACGAAACCGAAATCGAACGGGCTCTGCTGCAAGAGAAAGAGATAGTCGAGGACAAACGGCTGCCAATCTCTTGCTACAACTATACCGCCATGCGAGACCGCCTCGCGAAGAAAGAAATCACTGTTTCGGTGACCACAATCATCAATCGTGCCAATGATCTCACCGTCTCCCTGGAGTGCGTGCACATCCCCGAACGAAAGGTAGGCGCCGTCCGCCCAAACAGGCAGATAGAGCGTCGTGCCTTCGCAGGTCTCCGGGCAGTCCATGTTACCGCCGTACTCCCCCGGGGTAAGCGTCATCTCAACGCGCCCAAAGCGAGGCGCGACACCAATGGTTCCGATGAACGGGTTCAGGGGTACTTCCACGTGCTTCATGCGACTGTTGGGTAGTTCCAGGGTGCCAACGTGCCGCTCAAGATCGAGTTTCCATTCGTACCATACTGTGCGTATAGGATCATTGTACAGCAGGTTGTGTCCTGGCCTCTCGCCCGTGAGAGAACCGAAATTGGGACCTTGCTGGCTGAGGGCAAAGTCCCTGTTCAGGCGGATGCGCTGGATGTTCACCGCCAGCAGGTCACCTGGCTCAGTGTCCTCCACATAGATAGGGCCAACGACGGGGTTCGACTCTTTTAGCATCATTCCCAGCACCTGGTGTTTCATGTACTCTGGTATCGGGTTGCACTCAGCGTCGTAGCCGTAACAGTCGCGGGTCTCTGTCATGACCGTGTCACCGCTGTGGATGCATAGGGCGGGTTCGTGGCATCCAAAGGTGTAGTAGTAGATCTCTGGTTCGAGGTGACAGGTAGACATGAACTGTTCTCCTTGGATGAATATTCTGGCTTGACTCGTGAAGGTGAATGCTGAAGAGTGCCAGTTCTGTGGTGGCTGTTCAGTGCACATGTTTCTCATCCCGATATGATGGCAGTTAACTCAGTGATTGGTGCAATGAGTGAGCATTAGCCGCCCAATAGCCTGGAGTTCAACCGTAGCGCGGTGGGTTCAAACGCAAGATGGCTCGCGCAGCTATATATGCGAACCGACACCCTCCAGAAGGCGTGTCGCCCAGTGCGGTAGGCTGCTGCGATGCATTTTAGTCGGCTCTCTCTTGAAACGGTTCTAGCAAGAACTTCTCTATGATGATCTCGTCCACATACCTCTGGCCAAGCTTCGCTTGTTTTTGCGCTGTTCCAACGATGCGGAAGCCAAGTTTGAGGTGAAAGACCAGGGATTCAAAGTTATCAGCTCGAACGTAGGTGAATAGCTTCTCGTACCCCTTACGTCTGGCGGCCTCGAGAATGACCTCAGACAGGCGAGTGCCAATTCCTTGTCGTCGATGTGAGAGATCCACGAATGTACCGAGGACTGCTACGTGGTTGAATGCACGCGTGTAGGTGGCAAATGGTTCGATACTTTGCAGTCCAACGATTCTTTTATCCCGACGATGTACTGCCACGTAGAAGATCCCGCGATGAGGGAAGTTCGTTATGTACTTCCTTTCGGCCTCTGCCGTGAGCGGAGCATCAAGCACGGTGTATACACCAGCTTCAATGATCGGATTGAGAATGGAGACGATTGCCTCGGCATCATCCAGTTGGACTTCCCGAATTAGTAAATCCATCATCTGATTATCTCCTTGCAGTGTCTGGAATTGGCTAGTGGCCTCACCTAATCTATCAGTGGGGAGCCCTTCTGTGTTCCGATGCTGAGCTGTCAGATACCTGCCTGATTAGCGATCTCGATCTGAGTGGCAGTCGGGTCTTGCGTGGGCACTCTGGTCTTGCGTGGGCACTCTGGTCGAAAGACGTCCCTGCAGACCAGCGCATACTGAATCTGCGCAGGCTGACCGTGAAGAGCACGGGGCAGCGGATTTTTCCAAGGTGTCCGTTGAGCCAGTTGTCGCAATAGCCTGGTGTCGGCGTTCACCACCTGCTGCCAGTCGTTGCCATGGGCATGTTGCCAGAAAGCCACCTGTTCGGGCGTTCGGCGGGCGCGCTCTGCAACTGCCGCCTGCAACTGCTCCGGTGACCATCTCTCGACGCAACTGTCGGCGATCACCGCCCGCACCCGCTCATCTCCCGACGAGTTGCTGCGCACTGCGGCGGGACGCTGGCCCGGTGGCGCTAGACGCGGTCAGTGTGCCCTATGCACGCCTGATCTTGAGGTCCATAACGAAAGAAGTCGACTCTAGTCGAATCTTCCGCACGGCAGTCTCATAGTTATCGCTTGCTAAGCGAA
>JAKLPW010000016.1 GCA_022013675.1 Anaerolineae bacterium
TCTTCGATCATACTGAGGTTCTCTTCCATGGTTGTCCCGAGCACATATCGAACGTGCACATCAGAAGACTTGCCAACGATTACCACAGTCGACGTGTCCGCTTCGAGCAAAGCGACGATACTGCGGTCTGTGCTCGCCTTCGTACCAGCCCGGCGCGTACAGCCAAAGGCCGCTAGCCGAGCCTGCTTCAAGTCCAGATTCCTCGCTTCCGCGAAAAAAGCCGCATCCTTGGGGTTAGAGCCTGGCCAACCGCCCTCAATGTAGTGAACTCCCAGACTGTCCAACTTGCGGGCAATACGCAGCTTATCTTTCACTGAGAATGATATGCGTTCCATCTGCGCGCCATCGCGCAAGGTGGTATCAAGTACTCGTATCGATCTTGCCATGGCGCTTACTCCATGTGTCTAGTATTTGATCTCCTTGGCATTCAACCAAGGCATCATGGCTCGCAACTTTCTGCCTACAACTTCGATCAACTGGTTCTGTTCTGATTTGCGCATACTGTTGAAGAATGGCCGCCCAGCCTGATTCTCCAATATCCATTCGCGAGCGTAGGTGCCGTCCTGTATCTCACTCAGCATATACCGCATTTCCTCGCGAGTATCCTCTGTGATAATGCGCGGTCCACCGGTGTAATCGCCATGCTCGGCAGTATCGCTGACCGAATAGCGCATGTACGAAAGACCACCCTGCTGTATCAGATCAACGATCAGCTTGAGTTCATGCAGGCACTCAAAGTAAGCTATCTCCGGCTGGTAACCGGCCTCGACGAGGGTCTCGAATCCAGCCTTGATGAGAGCCGACACACCACCACAGAGCACCGCCTGCTCGCCAAACAAGTCCGTCTCAGTTTCCTCGGCAAACGTCGTCTCAAGGACTCCGGCGCGAGTGCAGCCGATCCCTTTCGCGTAAGCCAGAGCAGTCTCCTTGGCGTGCCCGGATACATCCTGATACACAGCCACGAGAGCCGGAGTCCCCTGACCTTGGGGGTAAATCTCGCGCACTCGATGCCCAGGCGCTTTGGGCGCTATCATGCTAACATCTACGCTCTTCGAGGGCACAATCTGGTAGTAGCGGATATTGAACCCATGCGCGAACATGAGGGTGTCACCCTCACCCATGGTGGGAGCGATTTGCTCCTTGTAAAGACCCGGCTGAACGTGCTCAGGCACCAGCATCATGATGATATCAGCCTCAGCCGCAGCCTCAGCCACTGGCAAGACACGCAGTCCCGCCTCTTCTGCTATCGGCCATGATTTGCTACCCGGGTATAGACCAACGCGAACATCGCAACCACTGTCTTTCAAGTTCAGAGCATGGGCATGCCCCTGGCTTCCGAACCCGATGATGGCAATCTTATGCTCATCCAACAACCCAAGATCAACATCACTATCATAGTAGATTGTAGCCATTCCTCAGTAATCTCCTCTCACAGCCTCATCAATGGTAATGCATACGATAAGATACTTCCGGAGCATTACGACCGAGCTCCATTACTGCTCACGCTAATTGGACCATGGCATAAGCAGGCGCGCTGACTCCATTGGAGACATTCTCGCCCCGCAGCATCGCCACCTGTCCAGTGCGCACCATCTCCTTGATGCCGAAGGGACGAAGCAACGCTACCAACGAGTCGATCTTGTCTTCAGTTCCCGTGATCTCGACGGTCAGGGACTCGTTGGCCACATCTATCACCTTGGCCCTGAATATATCCACGAGCTGCATGATCTTGTATCTCGCAGCGCTCACCGCCTCCACCTTGATCAATGCCAACTCACGAATAACAGAAGGCTGCTGCGTGATATCGCTCACCTCGATCACATTGATGAGCTTATCAAGGTTCTTCACGATCTGCGCCAGTGCCCGTTCGTCTCCTTGTACTACAACAGTCAGGCGAGATAAGCCCGCAACTTCGCTGTGGCCCACAGCAAGGCTCTCTATATTGTAGTTGCGACGCCTGAACAAAGTTACCACGTGACTCAAAGCGCCGGGCTTGTCCTCCATTAAGGCGATGATAGTCTGTCTCATGGGATTCCCTCCTTCATCATTGTAGCTATTCCCGTCCTACCTTTTGCGGCCTTCTAATCATCTGATCGAGAGCTTTGCCCGGGGCAACCATGGGGTACACGTTCTGCTCTCTCTCAATACGGAACTCCAATAGCACCGGACCATCGAAATCCATGGCATTCTCGATTGCAGGCCCAACATCCTCTTGCCTTTCCACAACGACCCCCTGTATCCCATAGGCTTCTGCCAGGCGGGCAAAGTCAGGGTTGAAAAGCTCGGTGCCGGAGTAGCGGCGGTCGTAGAACTCCTCCTGCCACTGTCTGACCATCCCAAGATAACCGTTGTTCAGTACAGCGATCTTCAGAGGCAGCTTCTCGTGAGCCACGACAGCCAGCTCCTGCATGGTCATCTGAAACCCACCGTCACCCGCAATCACCCAGGCTGTTTCATTGGGGCGTCCTATAATGGCACCTATCCCGGCAGGCAGCCCAAAGCCCATAGTACCGAGACCACCGGACGAGATGAGACCACATGCCTGCTTATGCAGATAGTATTGGGCTTCCCACATCTGATTCTGCCCAACATCGCTGACCATGATGGCATCACCCTGAGTAGCCTCCCAGATCATGCGGATAACATACTGCGGAAGAAGCTGGGTGCTCTTCGTGGACAAGATATCGGTGTTAGCAGTATCCTTGCGCCACTCCTCTATCTCAGCCCACCACTGACGGCGTTCGGCGGGCCGTACTAGCGGCAGTAACCTTTGCAGTACATCGCGCGCATCCCCACGTATCGGTAATTGGACGATTACGTTCTTATCAATCTCGGCAGCATCAATGTCGATGTGGATGATGGTCGCGTGAGGCGCGAAAGCACTCACTGCGCCTGTAAAGCGATCGTCGAAACGCATGCCAATCGCCAAGATGACATCTGCGGCCTGTACAGCCCTATTGGCCGTCACTTCCCCGTGCATGCCACCCATCCTCAAGCATAGAGAATGAGTCTCAGGAAGAATGCCGATGCCCAAGAGGGTAGTAACCACCGGAAGATTGGCTGTCTCCACCAATTGCCGCAATTCCTGATGTGCGCCTGATATGATGGTTCCTCGACCGGCAATTACCAGAGGGCGGCGAGCTTCGTTCAGTAGTTGCGCCACCGTTCCAATCTGCTCTAGACCGCTCTCTTCGTCCGGCCTGTAGCCGGGCA
>JAKLPW010000157.1 GCA_022013675.1 Anaerolineae bacterium
CGAAAACCCACCACTCTCCCGATCCTGGGAGTTCTCGAGAATGAACTCACAGGCATTCCTGATGCGTTCATCACTTCCATCCGCCAGAAGCTCCGCTAGAACAATGAGTTGCCACACCGTTCCTTTGTACTTGGCAGTGTACAGCTTCTCCGGCTTGTCCCAGTAGCCTCCCTCCTCTTGTTTGGCCAGGATCTGTGGGACTGCCCCCGTTTCCATGATAGCATCCCTGGCCTTTCTCGCTTCAGGATCATCCGCGGGTATTCCAAGGATATCCGTCAAAGCAAGATATCGGACCGACGGATTCACTTCCTCCAACAGCCAGTCCGTTGGATCCGCCTTCAGTACTGATTTCCAATCGCTCATCCGTCTTCCTCCCCCAGTTTGAGCCTTCGGTGTGAGATCAGTCGAACACTCGGGCCGAACGCTACGTAGCCTCCTGGCCAATACCGCGGTTGGACTCGCACCAACTAGCAAACGACAGCTTTCAGGACACACCAGCGACTGGCTGGGCGACGTTAGATCATGATGGCATGGAAGAGCCCTGCGCGGCGCGCACAGCATGCCCTTACAAGTCACGGAATGGAATTCTCAATTGTGGCGTTTGCCAAGTTGAGCACGTCCGACTGTCTTCCCCCCTTCAATCCCACCATATACTGAATCCCATTGTAGATCCAGAACACTTTGGCGTCATCGCAATTGGCTCCACAACGCGATTCGATGAAGTATGCTTCGATGTCATTGACCAATGTGACCTTCTGCGCTCGCTCTGCCTCGAACACGAAATTACGCGTGCCTACCGGTGCGTTCGAATCAACCTTCTTCCCCGTCAGGCTTCCGTAGTGGCAGGCTCCCGCTCCTCTGCATTCCGCACCGAAATCCAAGCTTATCTCATATTCGCCAGACTCAACGGTATAGAAATATGGATGTATAGGGGGAAGATCCTTTCCAACGGGGAAGTCGGGTGGTAGCATGAGTGGCACGCCGGTGCTTTCCAGTTGTGCAACTACGGGCTGGAATGAGGGTGGCACTTCGCGCGGCAGGTTCCCGCGCCCTTCTGATCCTTCAGACGTTGGCGTGGGATCGCTCGTCGTTGGAGCGATAATCACCTCCAACGCGTAATCGACGGAAACCTGGGCCACCGATTTCACATCGATGTAGTAGTCCTGCGATAAGGGGAGCTCACCCATCCAATTCGTTGCGTCAGCGTGGTCTGAGATCAGAACCGTGCCATCCTCCCCCCAGATGACCAGAATTGAGCTTACCGTCGCCGGGTCGCCAGACAACGCCGCCAAGAGGTTAACTGTCATCTCTTGACCAGCCATGGCGGCCAACACGTAACGATCAATCCCACTCGCAGCCAGACTGCCCAACACCTGGGCCGATGCAGCGCCCGGCGCGAACTGAATACGCTTCGGCTCAGGAGGGGCGGCAGTATCCTGGGTGCAGTTAAGCGTGATAGTGAAGATCCGTTGCTCAGGTGTCAGCCTCTCCCAACAAGCTCCGAAGGGCTCGTCATCAGAGCAGAGCCCTTCATCCGATGGCCCACTGCTGACGACCAATAGACAAAGCCCGTTAGCTTTTCGGAAGCCGGCAATCAAGCCACCGGGGCCACCGCCGGCGTAATTGATATCTTCTTGCCATCCCTGCGCCTGAAGCATCTCCGTCATGGTATCAGCGATGACTCCTACGTGCTGAAAATCGTTGCCGGTGCCAATGACTGTCGTCTCACAACCAGCACCACTCTTTCCACTGACGTAATCCTCGAACGGGGCAACTACTGTGTCGCCAGAGATACCCAGTGCTTGTGACATGGCATCTGCCATATCCATGCAATCGGCCTCACTCAATGGCTGAAGGTCGCCTTGGAGTTCTACTGTTGGCAGAACCGTGGCCATCGCTGGGACCGGAGTAGCTTTTGGCGGGATCGGCGCAGCCGTTGGTGGGACTGGTGTAGCCGCTGGCGGGATCGGTGTTGCCTCAAGCGCTGGCTCGGTTGGTGCTCCACCACATCCAGCCAAGAACAGAATACTTGCGGCCAGGCCTATCATCATTTGCAATCGTTTGTTCGTGACCATTCGTTTTCCCCTTCCTTTGATGTGAGTTGTCATGATATTCAAATCTGGAAGAATCCCTCGGTCTCATTGTCCCGCCAGCACAGATGCCTCAGTATCAAATCCTTCTTCCAGCAGCAACTGGTCCAGGCTGTCGAGCAACTCCTCAATCCTCACAACTAGACTCTGATCCGACGAGGCTGCTGCACGCAGTATCTCTCCCACTTGAGTGACCATTTCTCTTGGAACCTTTGCACACCATTCTGATGCTGTCTCCAGCAATCGCTTCTCGCCAGGGTTCGGAAGGCGGTTTAATGCAAACAGCACATCGAAGTAGCTTGCCAGCAACGCCGCTACCCGGTGGTTGATGCTCACCAGATCATTTCGCCCCAAGGCCTTCTCGATCTGATGCAAATAAGATGGAATAACTCTGCGAAGCACTGGATGGTTCTTGGCAATGATCGCTCGCCGGAGGTCTTCTGGAAATGGAATCGCGCTCTTCTCCTTCAGCCTGCATAGCCACCCACTTCTGTCATAGAGAATCAGGGAGTTGCGGATTGTGTGCCAGAAACAGGTCGAATACCCCATACTGGCTTGATGTTCCACCAACACGCGGTCGAGTTGATCTTCGATCCAAGATGTGTGCCAATAGATGACGTCCACTTCGATACCAGTCTCAGCATCATACCACTCATCGCCGAGATCCCAAAACTGTAGGTTCAAATCCGCCCGCGTTGCGCCCAGTTGCTCCACGATAGCAGCCCGATCGCTCAGAGGAATGACTGATGTGATGTAGACATACAGATCGATGTCAGAGTCCCGGTCAATTGCTACAGTTGCCCCCGAACCGGCCAATGCGATGGCTTCTACATTCGGGAATGTGCTGAACAGGTCAGCAATCCTGCGAGCCAGACTCTGGTGCGGAGATGTTTGATCGTTCACGTTCTCCCTCATTTGGGGTACTACGCAGGGGTGTCAGCCAACCCAATCCTTCTCGTTCCGAGGTCTCGCTGTCAATCCAAAGGCTATCCGTGCCGAGGTAGCTGAGAAACCGCTTGAAGCAATGGGCCAGGTCGGATTGCATCCTTTTCGATGGGTTGACCCCAGACTCCCACCACCAATTCTTGATGATCAAGGCCCCGCTCTTCTTGTCCCGTCCTGGTTCAAACCGGGCTACGAACCGGTCACCATACAGGATAGGAAGCACATAGTAGCCATATTGTCGTTCAGCAACCGGCTTGTATACCTCCCAGCGGTAGTAGAAGTCAAACAGCTCCTCTACGAAGCGTCGATCCCAAAGCAGGTTGTCCAAGGGGGCCAGTATGACAGCGTGTGGCGAAAGGTCGTCGGAGTCCAGTGTCTTGTCGAGGCGTGACTTGTCCTCGCTCCCCACGTAGAGCGGAGGTTTCATGCCTTCTACGCGTACCTTCAGGACCTTGCCTTGTTGGAGCAGCCTCGTCAGAGCTAGTCTACGCTCCCTGCTCTTGATTCCAGGCATCGCAAGCCAGGCACCACCGGACCTGTCCCACAATAACCCCACACTCCCGATGCGCCTGAGGACATACCAATCGTGATACTGCTCCTCAGTCTCATTGGGATCCTTGGCTGACAGCAGATCTTCCGGGATGTGGCGATTGGTGAAGTCGTACACTTTGCGGGTGTTCACCTTATGATGAATGACCAGCTCGCCCCAGAAGTACATACTCTCCAACGCCGCGCGCGCCAACCTTGTCGGGGCCCACGACCAGTCCACGGTCTGATCGAAGTCCAAGTCAATCGAAGACAGGGGTCCACGCTCCTCGATCTCCTCGCGAACCTGGGGCAGGATCGATGTGACTGCTTCGCGGCTTCTGCCCGGGTTGCGCCTTTTTGCTTCCCGGCGACGGCGGAAATACGGCCACTCCTCCACCCTGTAGATGGACATCATCTTGTCCCAACCGTCCAGAAGCTTCCTATCCTGATAGAGCAGCTCCTGCAGCATCACAGGTCGGAAGTCCGAAACACGGGCTTGGAGCACCAACTCCGGGTTGTGACCCACTATGTTCAGAGGATCGAACTGGATGCAGCCAACACGGCGTATGTAATTCAGTACGCCGGATTTGCCCTCCAACTCGTAGGGCGGCCATAGTTCCTGGTGGGCGAGGATGAAGCGACGAGCTTGTTGTTTGGTGATCTCCATTGTAACAGTGCACCCCTGAGATTGGACACCTTTGGGAGGTGTTATCAGTGAAAGCCAGGTGTATCTTCCCCCTACCGGACTCAGTCTACTTGAAGTAGTGCAATTGTCCAAACCCAGGGGGCACTACACTCCTTCTCTGCGCTGCCTAACGATGAAACTGAACTGCCACGCGGGTTTGCAGAAACTACCTCACCAGAGAGCAACCTGCAGAAACGGAGCCTCGATTTCGACACGCGATTTGCAGCGTACGACAGCTCTCAAGGCACACCATCGATTAGCCAGGCAATCTTGTATCACTCCAGGTCCATGAGCATCGTCTCAGGCTCGTGGTAGCGACGATAGTAGTGAGTCGGTGTTGCGTGAGTGAAGAACCGCTCGACCCACTCTATTCTCAATAGGAGATGAAAGATCGGATAGACCAAGCCTATCGCGACTATGGCCATGACCGACTCCAGCACCCAGCGCGGCGTCCAGCTTAAGAAACTCAACACAGGAACACGGATCACCAGCCAAGCCAGGAAGGCCGCGGTGGGAATCGCTCCCGCCAGGAGGTACGCACCCACACCCAAAAGATAGTTGGCCTCCACCGCCCGCGTGGGACAGTAAGCCATACAGCGCATACAACTTTCACAGCGGAACGTCCAATAGGGTCGGTAGCGGTTCCCACTGCCCCGCATCTCAATGGCACCGTTGGGGCAATACTCGGCGCAGAGCCCGCAACCGGTGCAGAGATTGGAAGCAAAGAACAGCTTGGCCAGGAAGGGTCGCCCTATCAACAGGTAGGAGAGCGAGAGTGGCAATACCAGTAATCCAAGCAGAAAAACAATCCAATTGGTGCGGCGCCGCCTGTTAGAGAGGATGATACCCATGAAATGAGCGGACATCTTCTTGGCCCGGACCACGATCCCGGCCACAGTATCAGGAGAGAGACCCGGATGCACCGCGATCCAATTGGAAGGCATGTCTATACCTGCCGTACCACGGATTCGATAGCCCTTCAGCGCAAGAATGAGAGCAACAAACAAGGTAGCCGTCCCCTCGAAGCCCGGCGTGTAGGTCGAGCCGACCCTGGACCCGGCGCGGGTGGCGATGACCACGGCGTGCGCCTTCCTGCCGCGCGGTAGGCGGAGAACAAACCTCAGGATAGCCCGAGGCGCAGTGAAGCCGTGCGTGGGCATCACCAGCCCCAGGAGCGCCGTCTCACCCTTGCCGATTTCTTCTGAAGGACGGGCCGACTCGATGGGGCGCACCGTGACATCTATTCCTGTATTACGGACGGCGCCGGCCATCCAGACGGCC
>JAKLPW010000017.1 GCA_022013675.1 Anaerolineae bacterium
AACGAGGCCGGCGCAGATCTCTTGCTTTCCATACACCAGAACGCGTACTACGGTGCTGATGCTCAGGATGTGGGAGGCACGCAGACCCTCTATTGTGCTGAGCGGCCTTTCAGTGACGACAGCTATCGCTTCGCATGTCTGGTGCACGAGAAGCTGCTGGTGGCTTTTAGCCAAATGGGGTATGAGACTAGAGATCGCGGCGTGATGCCTGACGCGAATCTCGAAGTGCCGGGAGCCAAGGGAGACTACCTCATTCTGTTTGGGCCCCTGACGGAGCGTATCTCGATCCCTTCTCAGATGCCCGGTGTCCTGAGCGAGGCGCTCTTTGTGACGAATGACGTGGAGGCCGAGCTACTGCAGCGTGCCGACGTCCAAGATGCCCTCGCCGACGCCTACGCGGCGGCCGTTGCAGGCTATTTCCAAGGGCAGTAGCGGGCGAGATGAGGGTATAATGACAAGGGGGGATGGGGAAAGGAGCAGGTCCGCGAATCGCGCTCAGAGCGCGTTGATTTCTCGTACTCTTTCCTGGTTACCAGCCGCCATTGTGCTGTTGGCTTTCACCTTGCGTATCTACCGCATCCAGGTGCAGAGCATCTGGTGGGATGAAGGTATCAGCGTGCATCTCGCCAGGCTCGATCCCCTCACGATTCTATCCGCGCGCGCTGGAAGTCAACACCCACCCCTGTACTATCTTCTGCTCCAGTGCTGGATCAGGGCAGGTGGGTTCAGTGAATTCAGCGTTCGGTTCTTTTCCCTCTTGTCGGGAGTCATGCTGATTGCATTGGTCTATTGGGTCATGGGCCGCGTTTTCGATCGCCCCACCGCGCTGGTGAGCATGCTCATCGTGGCGCTGAACCCTGCGTATGTCATCTACTCGCAAAAAGCGCGAGTCTACATAATGCTTCCGCTCGTCTTCCTGTTCATCCTCTCGAATCTTCACCGGCTGGCAGGTGGGGAGTTCCGACCCAGGGATTGGTGGAGTCTCGCTCTCTGGGAAGCCCTTAGTCTCTACCTGCACTACTTCTCTGTGTTTTCGATAGTCTGCGTGAATTGCTTCATCGCAGTGCTATGGTGGAGAAGGCGGGGTCAGGTGGACCTGCATCGCTGGATTGTGAGCCAACTTCTGGTAGGCTTGGCACTGTTACCCTGGGGGGTGGCTGTGGCGACCCACTGGGAGCAGGCGAGCCAGAAGCTTGGCTACCGACGATTGGCGGAGCAATCGGTTACCATTGCCGAGTTTGGGCGCAACGTCTGGCACTTCTTCAATGGCGGGAAGATCGAGATCATTGGCGACCACCTCGTCTTCACAGCGTTGTCTTTCATCCTGGCGGTTCTTTTCCTCGTTTCCTTGGCCGTTAGCCTCCGGCGGGAATGGCAAAAGAGGGACCTGAACCTCTTGCTGGCCTACTGCTGCGCGCCTCTCGTGATGAGCTACGCTGCCTGGTGGTGGAGACCGGGGTCCCATCCGCGTTATATCCTCATGTATGCGCTGCCGGTCATGCTGTTATTGGCCCGGGTGATGCGAGTTCTTTGGAAAGCAGCGGGGTGGCGTCGCCTGCTGGGCACTCTTCTTGGCCTGACGATACTGGCGGTCTATGGTATTGGGTTGGAGAGTGCCTACTGCGATCAGCGTTACTACAAGGACGACGTTCGCTCTCTGGGAGAGGTCCTATGGGCAGAAGCAGGACCGGAGGACGCGATCATTGTGGACTGGAATGATTATGCTGTGGAGTATTACTATGTGGGGCCAGCGCCGATTCTGATGGCGCAAGGGCGAGATGTGGAATCTGCCCTGGAAGAGCTGGCTCCCATGATCGCAGGGCGTCGCCGGGTGTTCTTGGTGCACAACTACAAGTCCATCCGTGGATTGAGAGGTTTCATACCGTGCCTGCTGGAGCTGAACGGCAGCCTGTCGAGCAATCGAGACTTCCAGGGGTACAACCTTCGGCGCTATGATGATTTCTCTCAGACTCTGCTCACTCCGGATATCGCCTCCGTTGATGTGGATTTCGGGTCTTTGCGCCTGACAGGAGTATACATCCAGCCCGTGACATCGGCCGGCGATGCTGTCTGCGTGGCTCTGCGTTGTGTTGTAACAGAGTCTCCTTCGGTGGAGTATGCTGCTGCTGTGAGAGTTTTGGATGAGGCTGGTCACTTCGTGGGAGAGGGTGACCTTATCCTCCTGAATGAACTCTCGCAGACAACCAGTCTTTGGGAGGCGGGCGAGGAGGCGATCACCTATGGTGTGATCCCATTGCCTGCGGGGACGCCGCCACTTTCCTATCGTGTCTTCGTCTCGTTCTACGACCGGCAGACGCTGCGAGGGCTGGACTGCTTCGATGCATCGGGTGCTCCGGCGGGCCAGAGTTGTGAGCTAGGGACGGTCATGCTCATCAGTGGAGAGCCCCATGACCGCGATTTCTATGGGGCGCTGGGAGCTCTGAGGCTCAGGTCGGTGGATGGGATTGGGTCAAGCGAGGGGCTGGTACTGGAAGCGTACCGTGGCTCCGGCGATGTCGTCGTTCCCGGTCAGAAGTACGGGATAGTGCTGCAGTGGCGCGCGTCAGAGGATGGCATGCCAGACTACGAGCCACGGGTGCTCATCTGTCAGGGGGATGCCATTATCGGAGAGGATCGCTCTGCTCCCGCTGGTGGGCGCTATCCTACGACTCTCTGGAGTGCGGGGGAAGTCGTGCTGGACAGGCGAGATGTGGAAGTGTCGCCTTATGCGAAGGATGGCCCGGCGACGCTGGAGATTGAGATCGGATCCCGAAGATTTCATCTGGCGGATCTACGTGTGAAGGGTGCCGAGCACATCTACGAGCTCCCGGCGATGGGGCATCAGCTTGGAGTGATGTTCGGGGGTTTTGCCGAGTTACTGGGGTATGATCTCTCGCCCCAAGTTACTACGACGGAGGAACCGGTGGCGCTGACCCTTTACTGGCGGGTTGTGTCGGACGAGCCGCCGCCAGTGGCCTACACTATCTTCACCCACTTGCTGAACGAACAGGGCAGGCTGGTGGGGCAGCACGACGGTCCTCCGGTTTGGGGAAGGCGCCCCACCACTAGCTGGGTAGCAGGGGAGATCATCGTTGATAGGCATGAGATGGTCTTCAAGGATACTTCGCACACGGGTGTGACGCGAGTGGAGGTGGGGATATACGATCCGGCAACTCTTGAGCGGGTGGTTACGTCCTCAGGAGCGGATCACGTGTTACTGCCGAGCGAAGTGGTGGTACGCCCGTAGGTCGGTGAGGTAGGATGGATTGCCACGGATAAGCAGGCGTTCAGGGACGTGGGTTCCCTCGACGGGACACGTCACTGTCCAGGATGATGGTTACGGGACCATCGTTGTGGATTTGGACCAGCATCATGGCCTGGAATTCGCCCGCAGCTACTTTCTTCACGCCGGCTTCGTCAAGGTATTCGATGAAACGTGCGACCAGAGGTTCGGCTACCTCGGGTAGTGCCGCGTCGGTGAAGCTGGGGCGACGTCCCTTGCGAGCATTGCCGTAAAGAGTGAATTGCGAAATGACCAGTGCTTCGCCGTTTACTTCCAGAAGGGAGCGATTGAACTTGCCTTGCTCGTCAGCAAAGATGCGGAGGTTGGCTATCTTGCGCGCCATCCAGGATGCTTCTTCGTCACCATCACCAGTGCGGATGCCCAGCAGAATCACCAGACCCGGGCCGATTTCCCCTACTATATTGTCCTGGATAGACACTGATCCGTGTGTAACGCGCTGGATAACTGCTCTCATGATCATATTCCCTTGCTGATTTGCTCAGTATGCGAGAATCTGGTATTATGTCCGTTAGCAATCTGTGTAACATTGGTCCGGGGGGACGTGTGCGAATGTTCAAATTGCTTATGAGTTGGGATTTGCGTCCAGAGAAACAGGCGGAGTACGTGGAGTTCCTTACTCAGGAATTTGCTCCTTCTCTGATGCGCCTGGGAATACATCCCACAGATGTTTGGTTCGCGGTCTATGGCCCTAGTCCTCAGGTGAGGGCCGGGGGCGCAACGGAAGATTTAGAAACCCTGGAGCAGATCCTGCTCTCGGATGATTGGAAAGAGCTGGAGAAGAAACTCCTCGGCTATGTCACCAATTATCGACGAAAGATCGTCGCCGGGACCCAGGGGTTTCAGATATAACTCTGCTTTCTCACGAAGACAAGAGCACCGCAGTGCCCTTGTTTAGTTGTCCATATAGGGTATAGGCCGGCAATGTTTCTTCAGTCCTCGGAGGAGTGCTCAACGAGATTCGAGTCTGTCTTGGGGCTGCTCTCTTTCTCCTCTTTGCTCTCTTTTGTCCCTTCACTCCCCTGGGCCTCTTTCGTCCCATTGCTGCGTGTGGACGTCAGCGTAGACGAAGACGACTTTCGGTTGTCTGTGACGTAGAATCCAGATCCCTTGAAGACGACCAACACCGGCTGGATAACACGGTGCACACGTCCGTCGCACTCGGGACATTCCTCCAAAGGCTTGTCGGTGAAATGTTGCTTCCGCTCGAATTCGATCCCGCAAGTATCGCATTTGTATTGATATGTAGGCATGTTGTGTTACCTCTCAACGCATTGTCTCATCCGCAGTACCGCGGATTGACAATTCCAGTATCTGTATATTATATGCAAATTGCCCTATAAGGCAAAATGGCAGGGTGGGAGGGTGTGGAAAAATAGTTCGGAAGTCTGGAGGGTGGCCTTTTTCAACACCTTCCAACTCAGGGCAATCGCATTTGTTCTTTGAGTCACCTCAAGCGGGCAAGAGAGCAGGATAAATGCGATTGCCTTGCCTTCCAACTAACTGACACTTGCGTGTTAAGCAACTCTGATGTATAATGATATCAGTGTAATTTGAAAATGTACTGTGTGTCTCCGAGCTATGGTAGCTACGGATCAAACCATGCACCATAGCCGACAGGGTACAGTTGGAAACGGCTGTGCCTCCCAGTGCGGAAAGGAGATCCTTGTCTCCGGTGGACGACCGGAGCGATGGGTCTCCTTTTTTGTGCAGCCAGGCCAGCGCTGCCTAGGGGAAGGGGGTGATGAAAGCGAAATAGAAAGAGGAGAGCTTTCTGTGAACCTACCCCTTACTTCGTCGAATTGACAACACTGGAGGTGTTCAAGGATGAAGAAGATTTTGCGTGTGAATATGACGGATCGGACCGCGAAGTTCGAAGAGGTCCCGGAGAAGTACAAACTGATGGGTGGGCGTTGGCTGACCTCTTCAATTATCTCCGACGAGGTAGACCCTACCTGTCATCCTCTAGGACCGAATAACAAGCTAGTTTTCGCTCCTGGTATCGTTACGGGAACCAGTGCTCCCAGCTCTGGGCGCATCTCCGTAGGTGGCAAATCACCCCTCACTGGCGGGATCAAGGAGTCGAATGCTGGTACCGCGACCAGCCAGATGATCGCGCGCTTGGGAATCAAGGCGATCATCGTGGAAGGGTACCCTGAGGAGAAGGGCAAGTTCTGGCTTCTGAAGCTGGACAAGGACGGGGCCGAGTTCCTTCCCGCTGATGAGTGGGTCGGTAAAGGATTATATGAAGTCTACCCTGTCCTGTTCGATAAGTATGGCAAGAAGGTAGGCATCATCAGCGTCGGGGTCGCGGGCGAGATGAAGATGGCCAGTGCCGGAATCTGTTTCAATGACATTGATGGCCGTCCTAGTCGCTATTCTGGCCGTGGTGGCCTGGGAGCTGTGATGGGCTCCAAAGGCCTGAAGTTCATCATTGTGGATGACAAGGGTGGCCCGGGCGTAGAGATCGCCGACAAAGAGAAGTTCAACGTTGGTCGCAAGAAGCTGGTGGAGGCTATCAGCAGTCACGCTCTCACCAAGAAGGGTGGGGCCCTGAATACCTACGGCACGGCGGTGCTGATCAACATCCTCAGCGAGGCCGGTGGACTGCCTACCAACAACTTCAGCAGTGGCACTTTCGAGGGCGCAGCAAAGATCTCGGGTGAGAGGATAGCGGAACTCTGCGAAGAGCGGGGTGGCGCAGGCCGGACGGGACACCCGTGTCATCCCGGTTGCATCATTCAGTGCTCTAACGTCTATCCAAAACCCGATGGCACGGAACACGTCTCCTGCATCGAGTATGAGTCCGATTGGGCTTTCGGTGCCAACTGTGGCATTGATGACCTGGATGCCATCGCCGAGTTGATCCGCCTCTGCAACGACTACGGGGTGGATACCATCGAGATGGGAGGCACCATCGCCGTAGCTATGGAAGGCGGCTTGGCCGAGTTCGGCGATGCCCAGAAGGCCATCGAGTTGATGCACGAGGTCGCCAAAGGCACTCCGCTGGGTCGCATACTGGGCAATGGGGCCGCCGTGACCGGCAAGACCCTGGGTGTGGTGCGAGTGCCAGCGGTCAAGGGGCAGAATATGCCTGCCTATTCTCCGCGGGCCATCAAGGGTATCGGCATCACCTATGCCACATCCACCATGGGTGCTGACCACACCGCGGGCTATACTATCGCCCCGGAGATCGCCGGCGTGGGCGGAAAAGTGGATCCCCTGAGCACTGAGGGTAAGGTCACGCTTTCCCGCAACTTCCAGTCGACCACCGCTTACTTGGATGCCACGGGCTATTGCTTGTTCATCGCCTTCCCCATCATTGACATTGCCTCGGGGTTCGAAGGGATGGTGGAGTCGGTGGCCGGCATGCTGGGTACCAACTGGACCGGTGATGATGTGGGCCGCATCGGGTTGGAGATCATGCGCATGGAGCGGAAGTTCAACGAGGGTGCCGGTCTCACCAAAGTTGATGATCGCCTGCCGGAGTTCATGAAGTACGAACCGCTTCCGCCTCACAATCAAGTGTGGGACGTACCCGACGAGGACCTGGACAGCCTCTGGGAATTCTAGTCTGCTGACAGGGAAAGCTTTAGCCTCAGCTTTGGTACGGGGAAACTTCGACGCTTTTTGAAGGAGCTGCGAACTGTCGAGGTTTACAGATCACAGAGGCCCGGTCGACTGGCCGGGCCTCTCACCGTAGAGAGAGGAAAGCATGCTAGAAGTGCATCTGTACGGCAAACTGCGTCGCTTTACCGATAATCAGGATGTATCCAGGGATTCCGTGGTTCACGTCCCGGTTGGAGAAGAGGATACCATCGGGGACGTCGTGGCGCGCATTGGCATCCCGTTGGAAGAAGTGGGGAGCAACGTGTTCCTCAATCGGGAGTATTCAGCCCTTTCTCGGCGGGTGCACGATGGCGTTCGCTTGGCTGTTTTTCCTGACGATATGCAGCTTCTCTACAAGTGGTATTTTGACAAGAAGGGATAGGCTGAAGCGAGAGATGGACAGAGTAAGAGTAAAGGTCTTCGCTACCTTGCGGCGCTACGTTCCGGAGTTGGGTATTGGTGAGGCCATGGAGGTGGAGGTGTCACCGGATACGAGCTTGGAAGGCCTACTGTCGCACCTGGGCGTGCCGCACCAAGAGGTAAGGGTCGTCTACGTTAACAACATCTGCCGCGACTTGAATTATCGTTTGGTGGATGGTGATCAGGTGGGGATCTTTCCAGCCGTGGGTGGGGGGTAGCCACACAAAAGAAAAAGGGTGAGCGATGGGATTCGAACCCACGGTCTCCTGGGCCACAACCAGGTGCCTTAACCACTCGGCTACGCTCACCTTACACTACAGGTATTCTACCACAAAAGGGCTTTTCGGACAAGTTATCGCTAGAGAGAAGATAAGACTTGGCAAGTCTGTCCGGTGCAGTAGGTGCACTGGATTCCAGGCGATTCTCAGCCCGATTGAGGATGATCGATTTCTTGCCGAAGACTTCCGAAGCCTGGCGATCGGGCGCTTGCCGTCAATGCCCTCCTCTATGCCCCAGAGAATCGCTCCTTGTAATGGACCTCGGATACTCTCCGCAGACGGTCTGCCCCTTCTTCAGGCGTGATGTCGCGTTGAGGGGTGGCCAGCATCTCGTACCCCACCATGAACTTCTTCACCGTGGCCGAGCGCAGCAGGGGTGGGTAGAAGTGGGCGTGCAAGTGCCATTCGGAATGTTCGTTCCCATCGGTTGGCTGCTGATGAAAGCCCATCGAGTAGGGAAAAGAAGTCTCAAAGAGGTTATCATATCGGATCGTAAGCCGTCGGATGATGTCGGCCAATCCGTCCCGCTCGCCCTCGTTCAGCATCTCCAGTGAAGCGGCGTGGCGCTTGCTTATCAGCATGGTTTCGAAGGGCCATACGGCCCAGAAGGGCACCAGTGCTACGAAGTGCGCATTGGAGCAAACGATGCGCACGCCTTCCTTCTGTTCTAGCGCCAGATAGTCGCACAGCAAACAGGTTCCGTGCGCGCGCATGTATGATTTCTGCTCTCTCTCTTCCTTACGTGGCTCGTTGGGCAGGCTCTCGTTGGCCCAAATCTGCCCGTGAGGGTGGGGGTTGCTGCAGCCCATGACAGCGCCCTTGTTCTCAAAGATTTGAACGTATTGCACGAAGGGCAGCTCACCCAAGTTTCGATACTGCTCCACCCACGTGTCTACCACAAGACGAACATCTTGCTGTTCCATCTCGGCTAGAGTGAGATCGTGGCGCGGGGAGAAGCAGATGACCCGGCAAATACCCCGTTCACTGTGCGCTATCAGGAGACCTCTGTTGTCCTGATGGCCTGATGTCTTCTTTGGCAGCAGGGCGGCGAAGTCATTTTCGAACACGAAGGTGCCCTCGTAGTCAGGATTGCGCGCGCCACTGGCACGTCGGTTACCCGGGCAGAGGTAGCACTCAGGATCGTACTCTGGTCTCTCATCGGGAATAGCCTTCTCCATCTGGCCCACCCAGGGGCGCTTGGTGCGATGGGGAGAAACGAGGACCCACTCATCGGTCAAAGGATTGTAGCGTCTGTGAGGGTGTTCGTTCAGGTCAAGTATTTGCACGGTTTCTCCTGGATGCATTGTGATAGGTCTGGGATCAGGCGTATCTGGCCATCAGGGCCTGAGCGCATGCACAGGGGCTTGAACGGTTGTGTCTAGGCAAGACCTAGCTTGAGGCAGTATACCATGATTTTACCGAACGGGCCATGTGAGTTGCGTGGTAGAATATCAAAGGGAAGGTTTCAGCCTGAGGCGACTCCCGGCGAGCCACTGATTGCCTCCAACCACCGGTCGGCGCGGATGACTGGTCCGTCCTGACAAACGAGGAGTCCGCCGCAATGGCAACTACCGCACACCCCGATGCCGCAACGCATGTAGCGCTCCAGGCTTATCTGACACGGAGTCCCTGTGTGCATGCAGAGCTGTGCCAGATTGACGAGCATTCCCTCGGGTCCGCAGGCATAGACGGTGTCTACCGCCCTTGCCTCGATCAAAGGAGTTACCGCCTCGACGATGGTCCCCGCGTACCCAGCGCTGCCATCGTCGGTGGCGATGTGGATCATACATTCGAGCGCACGGAAGCGCTCGGTGAGCATCAGCCTCGAGGCTGTGCTGGCCCCGAGGGCTACACTGATCTCCTCCACCTTGGGCATTATCTGTTTGGCCAGAAAGACAAGGGGTGCGGCCCCGCTACCTCCTCCGATCAGCAGGGGACGCTGGCAGGTACGGGCGGGCAGGGATGCCCGCGATCCAGTGGTCTCACTGCCACCACCGATCAGCAGGGGACGCTGGCCTTTGACTTCGAAACCGTGGCCGTAAGGACCCCGGACCCAAATCTGATCACCGTTGGCCTTTTGGCTCAATGCTGTGGTGAAGGGGCCCACAATGGCGACGGCAAGCGTCAAGGGGCTGTCATTCATGATGCTGAAGGGTTTCTCGTCCAGGCCAGGCAGCCAGATCATGACGAACTGGCCGGCCTGTGCCGGCAGGGCGTGGTCCAGTGTTAGCGTCACCGCCGCTTCCCCTTCGGGCAACGTGTGTTCTATTGTGTAACACTCGTGCAGGTCACCTCTCATGAGCGATCCCCCGAAACTGGGCGAGAGTGGCGTATCCTTGTTCCCGCATGAAACGGCGTAACTCATCGGCGATGGCAGAGAAGACTCCTTCTCCACGATAGTGCAAAGCTGATCCCAGGCCAACTGCCGTTGCCCCGGCCATGATCATCTGCGCTACGTCCTCGCCGCGCATAACACCCCCGATGCCGATCACGGGAATGGCTACAGCTTTACATATCTCGTAGACACAACGAACAGCGATGGGACGGATGGCCGGTCCCGAAACACCACCCACCAGATTGGACAACACCGGCCGTCCTGCTCGGACGTCAATTAGCATCCCTGGCCCCAGTGTGTTTATCGCCGCGATGGCGTCGGCGCCGGCGTTTTCCACCGCCTGGGCGACCTGGCTCAGATAGGGCGTGTTGGGCGAGAGCTTGACTATGAGCGGAATCTGAGTGACCTGGCGGATCGCTTCGGTGACGCGTGCCGCGGATGATGGCTCGAGGGCAAAGGGAAGACCAAGATCAGCCTCGACATTGGGGCAAGAGATGTTGGCCTCGATGAAGTCCGGCTCGGCCTCTTGGATCTGATCTGCGACCTCGGCAAACTCCCGCGCGGTTTTCCCAAAGATGCTGGCGATCAGGGGTGTGCTCAGAGGACGCAGAAGTTGCTTGGCTTGGCGTAGGATGTGGACCTCTTCCTCTACGCCTGGGTTGGCGAGGCCGACCGCGTTTATCAGGCCTTCGCCCCAATCCAGGACCGTTGGGTTGGGATGACCGGTGCGCTTCTCTAGCCCACATGACTTGCTGGTCACGGCGGCGGCTCCGTTGCGAGCTGCACGTGCCAATAGGCCAGCGCTGGTTCCCCAGATGCCGGAAGCCAGTATCAGCGGAGTCTTGAGTTGAACACCACAGAGCACACAATGGAGATCTGGCGTCGCTGGGAGATCATGTGTTTGCACGGAGATACGCCTCGACGTCTGACACCTGCCCAGACTCAATGCGACCCGAATGAGCCAGGTGCTGCATCATCTCGCTTAACGTGAACACTGCCAGAAGGCGGCAACCCGCTGATTGGAGTTGTTCCACTCCCCCTCCTTCGCGATCAATCAAGACCACTACGTCCTCAACGGTCAGTCCTTCCTGTCGCAGGGATTCGATCACCTCCAGTTTGCTTCCCCCATCGGTGATTAGATCGTCAAGCAGGACTATCTGTTCACCCGCTTCGTATTCTCCCTCGATGGCTCGCTTCGTTCCATGGCGTTTGACCTCTTTCCGTGGATATATGAGGGGTACATCCAGGGTGAGAGAGACGGCGGTGCCGATGGGCAGGGCGGCGTAGGGTATCGCGGCGATACGATTGAATCGGAGGGACCGAAGTAGCAGTGCATATGCTCGTGCTGTCTGATCCAGGACGCGGGGGTAACTAGCCAGGCGACGCAGGTCAATGTACACTGGCGATCGCTTGCCGGAGTGCAACAGGAAGTCTCCGAAGCGCACACATCCGATGTCGAACAAGGCCTCGATCAACTCGCCGGTGACTCCGTGCCTTTCTGAGGAGCCTAAAGAGTGTAGGTCTCGCACTCTATTGATCCGTTGGCGCAAATCATCGGCTGCTTCTCGTGGATCTTGGGCGTAGAGTATGCCTCGCGAGGAGTTGATGATTAGCCCCATTCCGTCTGTGCGCAGCCCGGCTTTCAGTACGGCCTCCAGGTCGCCTCCCTGAGCGCCTATCCCAGGGACGAGAAACCAGGAGTGAGGAGCTTTGCGGCGAATGTCGCGCAGCACAGAGGGGTAGGTAGCGCCGACGACGAAGCCGAGCTGCTTGGGCTCAGCCCAGGATGTCGCCAGGTCGATGATGTGTTCGTAGAGGGGCACCCCGCGTTGCCGCCAGGTTTGAACCTCTGGCGCGCTGGCGTTGGAAGTGTGGCACAGGACGAAGACTCCATGACCCTGATGATCGATAAAGGGTTGAACGGCGTCTCGGCCTAGGTACGGGTTCACCGTCACGGCATCTGCTTTCCATACGTCGAAGGCCGCATGGGCGTATGCTGTGGCAGTGGACCCGATGTCGCCTCGCTTGGCGTCCAGGATCACGGGGACACCTGCTGGGATACGCTCGATCGTTTCTTGCAGGCAGCGAAGTCCTTCCACGCCCAATGCCTCGTAGAAGGCGTAGTTGGGCTTATAGGCACAGACCAGATCCGTGGTCGCTTCGATGATCGCGGTGTTGAAGGCGAGGACGTTGTCATAGGTTGTTGGGATGCGATCCGGATACGGGTCCAACCCGACGCAGAGCAGGCTGTCATTTCGGCGAATGGTCGTTTTCAGTTTCTCTATGAAGTCCATGATCTACGCCTTGCCTAGTACGGCAGCTAAGAGCGCCATACGAACATACATGCCATTCTCCATCTGGCGGAAATAGGCAGCTCGTGGGTCGGCGTCCACGTCATAGTGGATCTCACCTACCCTCGGGAGAGGATGCATCAGAATCATCTCTGGCTTGGCTCTGGACATCAAGTCTGTGGTCACTTCGTAGAGATTGCGCACGTTCTCGTATTGGGTCAGATCGGAAAATCGCTCCTTCTGTACTCTGGTCACGTAGAGCACGTCTACGGTCTCGATCACATCCTCAATGGCGTGTGTTTCACGAACGGGCTTTGCCAGGGCGACCACCTCGTTCCTGACCTCTTCCGGCAGACGAAGGATGTCCGGGGAGACGAAACTCATTTCCACGTCGTAGAGGCAAAGGAGACGAGCCAAGGAGTGC
>JAKLPW010000158.1 GCA_022013675.1 Anaerolineae bacterium
ATCGTCAGCCGGCCTTAGTGGAGACGTTTTTACCAGGGCGGGAGTTCACAGTCGGTCTCATCGGCAACAGTCCGTACTCAGGACTGCTGCCGCCATCAGATCTGTATGCTGACTGCGAGGTTCACGTCTTTCCAGTGTTAGAGGTCGACGTCAGTCCGGTAGCTGGCGCGGGAGGGCTCTACGGAAGCCACATCAAAGTAGATTTCCCGCTTGGGCCGAACTACCTTTGCCCAGCGCCCATAGAAGAGGAACTGTCCCAAGAAATGCAGCGCCTGGCATGGGCAGCGTTTCAGGCTATCGGCGCTCTGGATATCGCCCGGGTAGACTTCCGTTTGGACGCAGATGGGCTCCCGCACCTGCTGGAGATAAACACGTTGCCTGGGCTCAATCCAACCTACAGCGACATCGTCATCGCAGCTAGAGCGGAAGGTATGCACTACACTGATCTAATCAACGCGGTATTGAGAGTTGCAGCAGCCCGCTACTGCCTGTGAGGAGCCAAACACTGACCCGCAAGGCTGACTGTCAGCGCCCGTGTCCAGAAGCCTCGGCAGTCCACCAGATGAGGGGCGAGATCATGCATCTCGACGACGGGCCACCACGGGTGGTGGTCATGTACAATGATAGCCGACAAATGGTCAAGGGCGAGGCTCACGATTTGCTGGCCGAACAGGGAGTCATCGCTTGCGCCCACGCTATAGCTGCTGGGCTCGAAGCACTTGGTTGTATCGTTGCTATGGTCCCAGTGTGCAGCGACGTGGAGACGGCTCTAGTACCTTTTTCACCCACCGACTGGTTGATTTTCAATCTCGGTGAAGGGCTTGAGGGAAAACTCTTCGAGGAAGTACGCATTGCCTGGGCTCTCGATGCCATGGGGTATACGTTCACCGGCGCTGACGCTACGGCCCTGGCGTCTTCGACCCACAAAGCCAGAGCCAAAGCGCTTCTCGCTGCATCGGGAGTGGCCACGCCCGCCTGGAAGGTTATCATACACCCAAATGAAGTAGGCGGGCAGATGGTGAAGGAACTCCGTTTCCCCGTGATTGTCAAGCCGGTAGTGGAAGATGCAAGCATTGGAATAGGGGCGGAATCGGTGGTGTTCACGGTGGATGATCTACGCGCTCGTGTGGCCTACGTGGTGCAATGTTATCGGCAGGCAGCATTAGTTGAGTCTTTCATCGACGGGCGAGAGTTCAATGTCTCCGTGTGGGGAAATCCTCCCACGGTCCTTCCCCTTGCCGAAGTAGATCTTACGGCCTTTGCCAACCCCGCAGAGCGCATAGTCTCATTCGCCGCCAAGTGGGAGCCTGATTCATATGCGTACCAGCATACTCCTGTCATCTGCCCGGCAGATACTGATCCAACTCTGGGCCGCCGCATCGCCGCCAGCGCTCGTAGGGCATGGGAGGTTATCGGGTGTCGAGACTATGCCAGGGTTGATATGAGGATCGCTGCTGATGGCACCCCCTATGTCATCGAGGTGAATTGTAACCCAGACCTATCCCCAGATGCGGGCTTCTTCAGAGCTGCCCAGGCTGCCGGATACAACTTTGAGGACATGGTTTCGAATATCCTGAGGATGTCACTAGCCCGGTGCGTAACCTATGATTAAAGAGTTGACAGAGCAAGATGTTCCACACGTCGTGCGTCTAGCGGCCTCATCTGGTATATTCAAACCGTTTGAGATACAGTGCGTGAAGGAGCTGTTGGATGCCTATCGACAGCACGGTGAGGCTAGCGGGTATGCCTTTCTCATATACATGGAGGGCTCGAACGTCCTAGGCTTTGCCTGTTTCGGACCCCATCCGCTCACGGACGGGACCTTTGACCTGTACTGGATTGCTGTTGACGCTGGAGCGCGGAGGCGAGGCATTGCTAGAGCCTTGCTCCTCAGGGTTGAGGAGCAAGTATGCTGCCAAGGCGGAAGGCTAATCCTGGTGGAGACCTCTGGCACACCCGCCTACACCCCAGCGCGCCGTCTGTATGAATCATGCGACTACCGCTATCAGGCCGTGATCCATGATTTCTATGCTGTCGGTGATGATCTGATCGTCTTTGGCAAGGTTCTGCAACAAGAGAACGTGGTTTTGCCGGTGGGCATAATCCCCATCTCCTCGCCCACATGAGCGTGGGATCCCGAATCGATGGCGGCCGGTGATTCCGAACTGAGTTGTCTGGCGGAACAGGCTCTGTCCGCGTGTCTGAGATCTGGGCCATGCCTTTGGCTCTGGGCACCCCACCTGAGCCTATCTCTGGCTTGGTGATTTGGGGACTGTGGTCTGGACGCTCCCTGGCGTGGGGTTGCCGGCGACTACGTGGTTGCGCTTGGGCCAACCTCCAGTGCAAGGCCTGGCAGTGACTCGACCTGCCAACGCTGACCGCAACGGTCAACGCCTTCACTCGCCTCTAGCTGGGCGTGCGGCCCAAGACGGGGTTATCCTTCACCGATGATCTAGAGGATCCGCGTGAACTCCTGGAGCAACTCAACTTGGTACTGCGCCTGCCCGAGCCGAAGCTGGACTGGAATTTTTAGTGTAGGCCCCACATCTGTGATTCCTTGGAAAGAGCAGACACGCCGAAAAGGGCAGACACAAGAGGGCAGACACGTCGAGTAGGGGCAGACACGTCGAGTAGGGGCAGATACGTCGAGTAGGGGCAGACACGTCGGTCTGCCCCTACTCAGTTGCATCATTGTATAGATTCGGCTGCTCTTGTGAGGTCGTCAACTGAGAGTTGACCACCGTACGTCGTCAGAAGAGATGCTAAGGGTTAGTCCCTTAGCATCTCTTGACTTCTCGGCGGCCACACTCCCTTCGTTTGCCGGGAACGTCCAAACTTGCTCGCATGGAGCCAGTATGGCTAGCGGGCCGGCGAGGTCGAGAGCTCAGAGAACGTGGCCAATGGCAGCTTGAGCAATCCCACGTCCTCGAGGGGCCAGTAGCTTATCCAGGCGCGGCCGATGACGTGGTCGTAGGGAACCATGCCGAAATAGCGGGAGTCGTTGGCGTGGTTGCGGTTGTCTCCCAGTACGAACACGTGCCCCCTGGCGTCACAGGGATGATCTCTGCGGGGATGAACCCTGCCCCTACGCCCCGGCAAGCCCGCCAGGACCCTCTGTAAGTGTAGCGATGGTGACGCCCTCCCCGCCTTCATGCCGCTCCCCGGCCCGGCAAGAACTCACCAGAGGGTGTTCCGCTAGTTGCTCGCGTACGGCCTGGCGCAATCTGCCGGTGCCCTTGCCGTGGACGATGCGGACATAGGGCAGTCCGGCCAGGTAGGCATCATCCATGTACTTGTCCAGGATGGGAGCGGCCTCCTCGACGCGTAATCCGCGCAGGTGTAGTTCCATGCCGGGGGAAGCATGCTGTGGAACGCCTACTCGCGGCGATTCCAGCTTCGGAGGAGCCCGATGCCGCAGTTCCAACGCACTCAAGGGCGAATGGAGTCGGTATCCTCCCACATGCACTTCGGCTTCACCATTCAAGACTTCAGCGACCTCGCCCATTCTGTCCAGCGTGCCGATCCAGACCGCATCGCCAACGTGCAGTTCTCCCGTGATCGGAGCCATTGGCGGCGGAGCAGGAGCAAGAGGCGGAACCTCTTTTTCAATTTCCTCAATTCGTTCGGCGGCCTCTTCCAGCCACTTGTGGGTGATCGCCCTACGGGTCAGGGTAGCCTTAAGGCGACGCAATTCTTTTCCCACTGCATCGAGTTCTCGCCGGGCTTCCTCTCTGGCCTCGTTGAGTATCTCCCTTCGCGTTTCCTCGATGCCCCCCAGACGTTCGGCCAGCTCCCTTTCCTGGCGCTCCACCTCTCGCTGTGCCGCCTGAGCGGCTGCGCTGGCAGCCCGCGTAGCTTCGCGCGCCGCTTTGATGTCGCCCAGCAATTGGTCGGCCTCCATGTCTTCAGGGCTAACCCACTGCTGGGCGTCATCAATGATTGCCTGCGATAGCCCCAACCGCGAAGCGATGGCGAAAGCGTTGCTGCGCCCGGGCAGGCCGATAGTCAGGACGTACGTGGGGCTCAGGGTCTCTACGTCGAATTCGACGCTGGCGTTCTCCACGCCCCGGGTGGAGTGAGCATAGACCTTCAACTCTGAGTAATGCGTCGTGCCGATGGCCATGATGTGGCGGCGCAGCAGGGTAGCGATGAGCGCGCGTGCCAGGGCCGAACCTTCAGCGGGATCGGTTCCTGCCCCCAGCTCGTCCAGCAAGACCAGCGACTGCTCATCTGCCTGGTCCAGGATCTCTATGATGGTAGTCATGTGCGATGAGAAGGTCGACAGACTCTGTTCGATACTTTGCTCGTCGCCGATGTCGGCGTAGATGCTGCTAAAGACGGGAGTCCGCGAGCTCTCCCCGGCTGGGATGTGCAGTCCTGCCTGAGCCATCAACGACAGGAGCCCCACCGTCTTGAGGGCCACTGTCTTGCCGCCGGTGTTGGGGCCGGTGATAACCAGAGTGGTGAAATCCCCTCCCAGTCGCACGTCAATCGGGACGACGGTCTCCGCAGGGAGCAAGGGGTGTCGGGCTTGAATCAGCTTCAGGGGGTTGGCGGCAGGGTTGTGCTCCGTCCTGACGGTCGTTTCGCCATTCTCGATCTCGGTGAGAAGTGGCTCTATACCTTTGATCGCGTAGCTGTAGTTCCCCTTGGCGAATGCCAGGTCCAGTTGGGCCAGCGCTTCGACCGTTCCTCTGATGGCCGGCCCGTGCTCCTCCACCAGGGCCGTAAGTTGGCGCAGGATACGCTCGATCTCTCGCTCCTCATCCAGTTGGAGCTGCCGCCAGCGGTTGTTCAGTTCCACCGTGGCCAGGGGCTCTATGAAGAGGGTCGCGCCGCTGGAGGATTGGTCGTGGACGATCCCGGGAATGCGCCCCTTGCACTCGACTTTGATGGGAATGACGTAGCGCCCGGAGCGCTCGGTGACGATAGGCTCCTGCAGGAATGGGGCATTCTTCTTCGATGTCACGATGCGGTTCAGCCGGGCGAGCAACTGCTGTCTGGCAGAGATCTGTTCCCTTCGAATACGGGCCAATTCCGGGCTGGCTGCGTCTGATACCTCGGCCTTGTCGTTGATGCAGCGACGGATCTCTGCCGTGAGGGCCGGGCACTCTTGCAGGCCCATGGCCGTGTCTGCCAGCAGGGGGAATTCATCCTTCAGCCGAACTAGCACTAGCCGCAGCGTTCGAGCGCTCAGGAGCGTATTCCTGATTTCCAGAAACTCCGTCGGCCCCAGGGTTCGGGATATATCTGCCTCTTGTACCAAGGGACGCACATCCCGAGCGCCGCCAATCCCAACGTCGGGCCGGACGTCGAGCAGATGGTGGGCCTCGGTTGTCTCTTGTTGTCGCTTTCGGATCTCCTCGATGTCGGAAGAAGGGCGCAGCGTCAGAGCCAGCTCTCTCCCGGCGGAGAAGGCTGTGTGGCTGGCGAGGCGCTCCAGGATCTTGGGATACTCGAGTGTTTGAAGGTATTTGGGATTCATAACTCGTGGAGTATACCACGGAAGAGCAGCGGGTGACAAACTGGCGAAAGGGGGGCGCGTTCTGGTAGACGAAGGTCTCCTGACCGAGTTTCTGGGGGATCGCCTGGTGGCTCGGTCGGGAGACCTTCGCCCAACAGCGATGGCAGCCAGCATCGGCTCTTCAAGCCGGTAGGCCCCGAGCTGGGCCTCTTTTCCCAGGCGCGTCGTTTTGTAGTATAATGTGCCCGAGCCCGTGAATGGAACGCCAGTCCCACACGGGCCCTAGGATGGAGATGATGTGAGTCAAATCTACGTGGCCCTGGACATCGAGACCACAGGGCTGGATGTTGAGCGCGATGCTATCACTGAGATCGGCATCGTCAAGTTTCGTGACCAGGAGGTCATATCCACCTGGTCAAGCCTGGTCAATCCTCGAAGGCATATCCCCTATAAGATTCAGCGTCTCACTGGCATAACCCCTGAGAAAGTGAAGGACGCCCCTACGATCTCTGCGCTTCTCCCTCATCTGGCGGAATTCGTAGGCAGCGCGCCTATCATTGGACACAATGTTCCGTTCGACCTGGGTTTTCTGCGCCAGCAGAGGCTTTTTGTCCAGAACGCAGGTATTGATACCTTTGAGTTGGCCAGTATCTTGGTCCCCGAGGCTCCCCGCTACAGCCTGACCGTACTTGCGGAGACGCTGGGTATCGAAATGGAGAACGCGCACCGCGCTCTGCCGGATGCTATAGCTACGAAGGACATCTTCCTCGTGTTGATGGAGCGGGCGCGAAACATGGACATCCAAGTGCTCCGGGAGATCAACCGGCTGGCCAGGAAGAGCGATTGGTCTCTCAAGGGTATCTTCCTGCAGGTCGAGAAGGAGAGAGCTCGTACAGCGTTTGTGGGCGATAGCATCCGGCAGCAACTGGTGTCCAAGGGGAGGCTGGCGGAGTCCGCTATGGGCCTGGTGCTGGGGCAGGTTGAGCGAGAAACACCCCTGGAGCCCACGTCAGAGGCTCTACCCGTGGATGGAGAGGAGTTGGCTGCCATGATCTCTCCGGGTGGCCTTTTTGGGCGGCGGTTCCCGGGCTACGAGCATCGTCCTCAACAGGTGGAGATGCTCTGTGAGGTAGTCGAAGCCTTCAACCGCAAAGAGAATCTCATGGTGGAGGCCGACACCGGCACGGGCAAATCCATGGCCTATCTGCTGCCGGCGATTTACTTCGCCATCCGCAATGGCCGAACGGTGGTGATCTCTACCAATACCATCAACCTTCAGGATCAGCTATATACCAAGGACATCCCGGATCTCCAGGATATCCTGCCGATCAAATTCAAGGCGGCCTTGCTTAAGGGGCGCAGCAACTACATCTGTTTGCGTCGTCTGGCTGGCTTCCGCCGAGCGGCGAGTCTGCAGGGCGATGAGGTTCGCTTCCTGGCCAAGGTGCTGACCTGGCTCCCCACGACTAAAACGGGAGATCGTTCGGAGCTCATCCTGGTCAGAGAGGATTTCCAGACCTGGAAACGCGTGCAATCGGAGGCCGAGACCTGCCTTGGGGAACGCTGCCGGCACCAACAGCAGGGGGAGTGCTTCCTCTATCGTGCCCGCCGCCGGGCCGCTGCGGCTCATTTGGTGGTGGTCAACCACGCCCTTCTTCTGTCCGACATGACCGTGGGGAATCGGTTGCTTCCGGAGTATAAGTACTTGATCATAGATGAGGCCCATCACCTGGAAGCGCGGGCCACAGACCAATTAGGCTTCTCCGTAGAGCAGCGGCGCTTGCAGTATCTGTTTGCGAGCCTCAGCCGGCCTCTGGGCAGGGACCGCACCGCGGGGGTGGTCTCGGACATCAAGACCTTTGTTGATAGTATCTCGGTCTCCGAGACGTCTCGCCGCAAGATCGAGGATGTCCTGGAGCGGATAAGCATCGAGGTTGATCGGAGCCAGCGGGCCCTCGAGAATCTGTTCTCTGCGTTGCAGGCCTTCGTAGACGAGCACACCGAGGAGCATACCCGCAATCGCGGCTCCAGTCACGACAACAAGAGCAGCTATGATTTCCATCTTCGCATTACTCCGGGTATGCGCAGCCAGCCGGGATGGGATGACGTGGAGATGAGATGGGATGGTCTCTCAGCTCCCATGCTGAGCATCAACAAGGAACTCGAGAAGCTGCTGCGGGGGTTCAGGGCCCTTGATGAGTATAACTTCGAGGGATACAACGAATTGGTCCGGGAGATGATGGCTCGTGTCCAGCAACTACTGGAAAACTGGGAACATGCCAACACTTTTCTGGTAGAGCCGACGGAGCAGGCCATTTATTGGCTCACCATCTCGGCCAGTACCGGGGATGTCATCTTAAAGGCTGTCCCGTTGCACGTGGGGCCATTGCTGAACGAGGGCCTGTACTCGGATAAGGACAGCGTCATCTTCACCTCCGCCACTCTGCGTATTGGGGACGATTTCGAGTACATGCGCCAGCGATTGGGTCTGGAAGGCGTCGTGGAGTTGTCTGTGGGCTCTCCTTTCGATTACCTGAAGTCGACTCTGCTATACATACCCACGGACATTCCTGAGCCTGGGAAGCCCCATTACCAGAAGATGGTCGAGAGGGCTCTCATCGATCTCTGCCGAGCCACCCAAGGGCAGGCATTGCTGCTCTTCACTTCTTACAGCCAGCTTAGGGCGACCTACAGAGCCATGAGCAAGGAACTGGAGAACGACGGCATCATTCTCTATGGGCAGTCTCTCGATGGCAGCCGCAGGCAGCTCTTGGAGAACTTCAAAGCCACTCCCAAGGCCGTGCTCCTGGGCACGCGCAGTTTCTGGGAAGGCGTAGACGTGGTGGGATCGGCTCTGAGCTGTCTGGTAATCGCTCGTCTTCCCTTCTCGGTGCCCTCTGATCCCGTTTTCGCGGCCCGGGCGGAGACCTTCGAGGATCCTTTTAGCCAGTATGCCGTACCCGAGACCATCTTACGCTTCCGGCAGGGTTTTGGACGCCTGATCCGCAGCAAAGATGACCGCGGTGTGGTCGTTGTTCTGGACAGAAGGATCATCACGAAGTCCTACGGTCCTGAGTTTATCCGGTCTCTGCCAGAGTGTACGGTCCACAAAGGAACCCTGGCGAACTTACCCGCTATGGCAGCGCGCTGGATTCGAGGCGGAGAGGATGCCTATTCGCCGGACGGGAACGGGGATGGTGGGGAGGATCTAGCCCAATGAATGGAATTCACTGTCTGAAACTGAGAAGCCCCATCAGGGGCTGAGTTTGCCCGTCGCTCGGGGCCAGTGCCTGCGGGCACTTTGCAGCTTCAGGCAGGGATTTCCAATCCTTGACTTTATCTTGACTTCATACATCAGAGTGGCCGTCCCTTTTCTTGCGCGTCACTTCTGTGCACCTACCTCGTCTCCAATACATAGAGGGAGTAGCATCTCGCAAGCTCCGGCTGGAGCACGTAGAGTAGACAGGAGGAAACGTCAGGAGAAACCTTTCCCGTTTGAGATGGACTTTGTTGATTCTGATCATAGCAATTCCGTTCCTTGTGGTGTTCAACAGTAATGTGCAAGCTGTCCCTGCCGCATTGGACCCTGTGCTGAGTTCATCGGGTGCACCCAACGCACAAGGCCTCGCGGTCAGCAAGGCCGATTGGCACGATCCCCTCTGTGCCACACATCGCCAGCGTTATACCATCGTGGTGCGCAACGATGGGGCCACCACCTTGACCGGCGTCCGGCTGCACGACGACATACCGGTCCTATATGGCTACCCGCGTCTCGATGAGTCGAGCCCGGGCGCGGTCTATGATGGCGTGGGCACGGTAACCTGGGAGATTGGCGTGCTCCTGGCAGGGGAGAGCGCCACCCGCTACCTGGAGTTGGGAACCTACTCGACTATCCCGCATGAAACAGTGATGGTCAATAGTGTCACGGCGGAGTCTGATCAGGAGGGGCCGGTGAGCGCCACTGCCCAGACGACCGTCCTGCAATGCGTGACTCCCAGCCCTTCCCCTGAGCCTACCGCTACCCTGTCGCCTGGACTCTTCGTCTCCAAGAGCGATCGTATCGATCCCGTCTGCGCCGCGCACACTGTGACCTACGATATCCATGTGGAGAACACCGGCAACGTCGCTCTTACCGGCGTCATGGCGTGGGACACCATCCCCGAAGGCGCGTACTACGTAGACGCCAGCAGCGGCGCGAGCTACGATGGGGTCAACATGGTGACCTGGAACGTGGGGACGCTACAACCCGGCGCGGGCGTGGATCTCTGGCTGCGGATTCGCACGTACAGCACCCTGCCCGACGGTACGATCATCGTCAACACCGTGACCGTTGACAGCAACGAGACCGCTCCCGTCACGCGCGAGGAACAGACGATGATCGTCCTTTGTTCTTCCGCCACCCCCACTCCAGGGCCCGGGTTATCCATTCGCAAGGTAGACATCCATGATCCCTGGTGCGCAGGGTGGAATCAGCACTACGATCTCTACATCACCAACAATTTCGATACTGATTTGACCGGAGTGGTTGTGGTGGATACGATCCCTGCTGGGACCAGTTTCTTGTGGGCCGACAACGGGGGAACCTACAACGGAGCGGGCCAGGTGACCTGGAATCTGGGAACGCTAGCTGCCCAAACAACGATCAAATTGGGCCTGGAGGTCAAGGTCTCGGATACCTTGCCCGATGACACGATCATCACCAACGTCGCAACGGCGGACAGCAACGAGACCGGGCAGGTGTCTGACAGCGAGGATACGCTCATCCAGCAGTGCATTTCTCAGACGCCAGAGCCAACGCCCGATCCACCGAAGTTGGAAATGTCCAAGATCGACGCTCATGATCCCCATTGTATCAAGGGGAAGCAGAAGTACACTATCGTTATCACTAACACCGGTGGTTCCCCGGCGACGGGTGTGGTCATCACCGATATTCGCCCCCTGGGCACTTTTCCGCTACTGGATGAGTCCACTCCTGGTTGGACCTACGATGGGATAGAGATACTCAACTTCTACCCAGGCATTCTGGAGCCCCATCAGCCTCTGACGCTGACGCTGGAGATGGGAACCAACTCCTGGCTTCAAGGGGGATGGCAGATCACCAATACGGTGATGCTGGAGTGCAACGAGCTGCCTCCTGTGTGGGCCAGTGAGATGACGACGCTTCTCGTCTGCTGGCCTGACCCGACAGCCACGCCTACCCATACTCCTACGGCCACGATGACGCCTACGCCGACGGCCACCATCCCGCCGACCATCGAGCCGCCCACACCTACAGCGACGATGGATCCGACGCGGTATTTCTATCTGCCGATGATTGGGAAGTACACGGCCCCCGGGCGGAGGTAGCCGCTACTGGGGCGTTGGGCGAGGTCTCCTGACCGAGTCCCTCACGCCAAGGCGCAAAGGTCGCCAAGTCCTGGTCTCTAGGGCTTGGCGACTCTGTGTCTGGTCATGTTTTCGGAGCAGCAGTGGTAGATGTTGGCCACGAATTGCGCGAAGGCAAGAGGGTAGTGACGAGAATTCTACCTCACTCTGTGTGCATAGCCGACCTCACACGATTACGCGATTCGTCGAGTTGACAACCTCAGCATTTTCAAGGACAATGTGTTCCTACGAACCAGCCGAGGGATTGTTCTGATCCCGTTTACTGACGCTACGATTCTCGGGAGGACCTATTGCGCGTGCCTTGCCTATCCTGAATCATGTGGCAGAGAGGAAGAATGCGAGAAGTGAAAACACCCGAACCCAACTCATTTCCTGATGGCATCACGGCCTTCCTTTTCGACCTGGACGGCACGTTGATTGACACTGACAACGTGATGGGGGAAGGGTTGGCACGCAAGCTTGCTCCCATTGCACGGCTATTTCCCAATCGCGATCCCCAGCCCTTTGCCCGGCGGTTACTGATCGCCGTTGAGAATCCCCTCAACTACATGGCTTTGCTTCTGGAGCGCGTCGGCTTGAGCCGAGTGGTGATGAGCGTAGCGGATAGGTCGAGAGGATTGAAGGGTCTGGGAACCAGGGAGAGGAATCGCATGGTACCCGGAGCCAAAGAGGTCGTGGAGCGATTGGCAAGCAGCCATCGACTGGCGGTAGTTACCACCCGGACCCGGTCTGACGCCGAGGTCTTTCTCCGGCAGTACGAACTTCACGATCTCTTCGAGGGCATCACCACGAGGAGTGACGTCTGGCGACTGAAGCCCCATCCTGCCCCGGTTTTGCGAGCGGTGAAGATGTTGGGGCTTACCCCACCCCAGTGCTGTTTCATCGGCGATACCGAGCTCGACGTACTTGCCGGCAAGCGCGCAGGCGTCTTCGCGGTGGGCGTTCTGTCGGGGTTCGGGGAGCGCCGCGAACTGGAGCGCGCCGGAGCGGATTTGATCCTCCCTTCGGTGGCGGAGATCCCTGACCATCTTCCTTGAGGGATCGTCAGGC
>JAKLPW010000159.1 GCA_022013675.1 Anaerolineae bacterium
CGTAGCGGGCTGCGCGATCGCCGTACTTGACTGCCGTACGCTCGTAGACCGCAGCGATAATGAACACCGCTGGGGCATCGCGAACTGCGTCCTGCTTGAGGCTGGCTTTCCAGACTTCCATGCGCAGGTCATCCCGGGTTATAAGCTCCATCTTGTGACCCTGTGGCTCGTAGTGATAGAACCCCTGCGGCATGGCGACGTAAACCTCAAGCGGATAGAGGGCGCCGGCCGAAGGGGTCGTGCGCCCGCCCCACTCCCGGGTGATGCCCTGCGCAGCCCAAAGCAACTGAGAGATATCCTGTGTGGTCAGTTCCTCGTCGGTAAAGCGGCGCACCGAACGCCGGCGAGACAGGGTCTCCTCCAGGGAGCGCTCGCTACTGAGGCGCGGCGTGGGCAGGAGTATCTCCTCCTGCTGGTCGGGCCGACCCGTCTCCGGCACCGGACTCTCGCTGCCAGGGACGCAGCTACTCAGGAAAAGAATCACTAGCAGCATGGAGCCCGCGATTACTCTCATGATCATCTTCCTCCAAGGGGCGGAATTGCCCCTTCTCAGCTTGCGCATCACTTTTCCGGGAACGGACGGGTCCCAAGAATGTGTTAGTGTCTTGGTCAGATGATGGCGATGGCTGGCTTTGTGCGGTTCAGATAGAGTATACATCAAAAGCGGAAGGATGTCATCTTGAATCGTGGCGCGATCAAGTGTGGAGTTGTCATCTACCATTCTGCCAAAAGAGAAGGGGGGAAGGAGCGCTGGTGCCCACTCCTTCCCTCCAAATACAAGCTACCTACTATGGCTGAGGGATTGCCAGGTCCTCAGCCCCCTGAGCGGATATCGTTATCTCGGGGTAGTTCTCCTGGATCAACTCATGAATGATCTGCGCGTACTTGACCTTCTCCCGTGCCAGGAAAGACAGGGCATCGGGGCTCGTCCAGGGCTTATACAGTGCGCCCGGGCCGACAGCACAGGCGGGGCCTGGCTCGATCTTGAAGTAGCAAGGAGCAAGGGTGCGTGCCATATCGGGCCCATCGTAGAAGCGGTTGTAACCCCCAAAGGAGTCGGCCAGGATGATGTGCACGTCCAGTGGGATATTGGATGCCTGGCGGATGGAGGCAAACTGCGGCAACGACAAATCGGCCAGGGGGTTGAAAGTGCTGGCCCCCAGCATCTCCAGCACTCGTGCGCCAGCAGCCGAGGCATGCCCGGCGTATACAGACACCTTAAAGACGACATCCTCGGGGATATCACCATTCTTCTTCATCTCATTAAGCAACCACAGGAGCCCTTCGTCTATCGTCAGGAAGCCCCGGAAACCGATGTCGATGCAGCGCATGATGTCCGCGATGACATAGCGTAGTTGATCGGAGCCCCTGAAACGAAGGCCGGAGAGCCCTCCTTCGGGGGTGACGAGCTGGCGTCCCGTGTCCCAGGCGGAGCGAGGGCCAGGCGTAATGATGACTTCCATCTGGGCATCGTGGGCCATTTGGGCGAAGTCCCTGAGTTCCGCTTTGTCCAAGAGAGTGGCCCCCATCACAGTGGAAATCAGGCGGTGAATGGGGACGCCTCGTTTTTGGTGCTCGTCAATGACGGCTTCCAGCACCTGGGGGCGTTCCACGCCGGATATTTCCATGCGATACCAGGCCCCGTCCGGAAACCGCTTCGTACTGGTGGGCAGTTCGTATGCATCCCGCCCAGGAATTCCAACCTTCTCCATCGCCGCTGATATCTTGTCGAACTTCATTGTTCTCCTCCTGTAAGAATAGTTAGGAATCTACTCGCCGCTGGTGCCCCAGAGAGTGCTGGGATACCAGATGAAACCCTCGTGAGCCGAGGTCATTGCTGACCGTGGCTGGGATTGTCAATTACCTTCGATGGACTTATGACTGGTTTGCTCCCTACGTATCGCCGCCGCAATGAAGTCCCTGAAGAGTGGATGGGGACGATCGGGGCGGCTTTTGAATTCCGGATGGAACTGGGTGCCCAACATCCAGGGGTGATCCTTCAATTCCACGATTTCCACCAGGAGATCATCAGGAGACAGGCCGCTGAAGATCATTCCGGCGGAGCCCAGCATCTCACGGTGTTGATTGTTCAATTCGAAGCGGTGCCGATGCCGCTCGTGCACTAGCTCCACGCCATAGGCCGCCGCGGCCTTGGTGCCAGGCACCAGGTGGCAGGGATAGCGCCCCAGGCGCATCGTGCCACCCATGTCGGAGATGGAGCGCTGCTCGGGCAAGAGGTCTATGACCGGGTAAGGAGTGGCGTGGTCAAATTCGGTGCTGTTGGGCAGGTCGTTACCCACTATATGGCGGGCAAACTCGATGACCATCACTTGCAGGCCCAGACAGAGCCCCAGGTAGGGCACACCGTGCTCACGCGCGTAGCGCGCAGCCAGGACCTTTCCTTCGATGCCCCGATAGCCGAACCCCCCAGGTACTACGATGCCGCTCACGCCTGCCAGTCGCTCGGACACCTTGCCTTTTTCCAGATCCTCTGACCGTACCCACTCGATGGTAATGTCCTGGTTGTGATGCCAGCCGGCATGGCAGAGGGCTTCCCGCACACTTATGTAGGCGTCCTGCAATTCCACGTACTTACCCACCAGGGCGATGCGAAGTTCTTGCTTGGGGTGTTGGATCTCAGCTACCATGCGCCGCCAGTTGGCCAGGTCTGATTTGGCGTGGGGGAGGTCCAGATGCTCCACCAGCAATGTCCCCAGACCCGCATCCTCCAAAGTCAAGGGAATTTCATAGATGGTGTCCGTTGTCTCCAGGGGAATCACAGCGTCTGGCTCCACGTCGCAGAACAGGGATACCTTGTCTTTCAGTTCCTGGCCCACGGGGTAGTCTGAGCGGCAGATAATGACGTCGGGCTGGATGCCAATGCTTCTCAGTTCCTTGACGCTATGCTGAGTGGGTTTAGTTTTTAGCTCTCCCGTGGCGCCGATGTGGGGCAGGAAGGTGATGTGAATGTAGAGCACGTTATTGCGCCCAATATCCTTTCGCATCTGACGAATGGCTTCTAGGAAGGGAAGACCCTCAATGTCTCCTACCGTACCTCCGACTTCGACGATCACGACCTCGGCGTGGCTTTCCAGCCCCACACGAACTATGCGTCGCTTGATCTCGTTGGTTATGTGTGGCACGACCTGGATGGTTCCACCCAGAAAGTCGCCACGCCTCTCTTTCGCGATGACCTCGGAGTAGATTTGCCCGGTCGTGACGTTGCTGGGGGCCGTCAGATACTCGTCAATGAAGCGTTCGTAGTGGCCCAGGTCCAGATCGGTCTCGCTGCCATCCTCCAGCACGAAGACCTCGCCGTGCTGATAGGGAGACATGGTGCCTGGGTCAACGTTGATATAGGGGTCGAGTTTCTGGATAGAGACGCGCACACCGCGGCTCTTGAGGATGCGGCCGATAGAGCCGGCAGTTACTCCCTTGCCAACTGAGGAGACTACTCCTCCCGTGCAGAAGATGTATTTGGTCATCGTGTGGTCCTTGGGGAGGGAAAGGATTGCGATCTTCTCATTATACCCCTATTGTAGCAAATGATGGGAAGATTGTCTAATCGGCCCGTTGCTCGTTCACGCGGTTCATTATTCGTTGCCCGGCTTCCCTGACTCGATCCAGTTCCTCTTCACTGAAAGGAACCTCTCCGTAGTGCGCTCGTAAGTAGGCCTCGGTGATGGTCTGCACTTCCGGCTCGTTTCCTGGGAAAGAAGAGCCACCATCGTCAGCTCGATCACTTCCCGCTTGCCCACGATGACTTTTTGAATATTGTCCGATATGCGATCCACGACTTCTTTGATCATTTTTCTACTTCCTTATCTTGGTGACAGGAACTGTCGGCACAGATCAGATGATGAAAGAGGCATCACCAAAGCTGTAGAAGCGATAGCTGCGTTCGATGGCCTCCCGATAGGCCTGATCCATCAGTTCCTTGCCTGCAAAAGCTGCAACTAACATCAGGAGCGTTGACCGCGGCAGGTGAAAATTGGTGATCAGGGCGTCTATCACGCGGAACTTGAACCCTGGGTAGATGAAGAGATCTGTTTGGCCAACAAAGGGCCTGACGAAGACTTTTGTCCCTACTGCCGTCTCTTGACCTCCAGGAGTGTCGCTGCTCTGGCATCTTGCCGCCGTCTCCAGCAATCGCACCGTAGTCGTGCCCACGGCAATCACTCGTCGTCCTTCGGATTTGGCATGATTGATTCGTTCCGCTACGATGGGGAATAGTTCGCCATGCTCTGTATGAATGCGGTGATCCTGGATGTATTCCTCCGACACGGGGCGAAAGGTGTCCAGCCCGATATGCAGGGTCATGAAATCGAACTCGACGCCGCGTGCGCGTAGCCGCTCTATGAGCGGCGGCGTGAAATGTAGTCCCGCTGTTGGTGCTGCCACGGAGCCCTGGATACGAGCATAGATAGTCTGGTAGCGTTCCGCGTCTTGCAACGGTTCGTGTATGTAAGGGGGGAGAGGCACTACCCCGATCTCCTCCAAGAGGGAGTCAACGGGAGTCGAGAATTCGATCAGTCGCCCTCCTGACTCCAGAACGGAGACCACCCTGGCCTCCACGCGTCTGTTCTTTCCCTCTATAGTTAGCGCGGTCCCGATGTGGACTTTCCTGCCGCCGACCAGCGCTTCCCATTGCCGTTCGCCCCGCTTCGATAGTAACAGTAGTTCAACCTTCCCGCCGGTGGGCACTTTGCGGCAATAGAGCCGCGCGGGGATCACCCGGCTCTCGTTGGCAATTAGCAGATCGCCGGGAACCAGATAATCACCAATGTCATGGAAATGGCGATGCTCGAGCCCGCCGCTGGAACGGTCGATCACGAGCAGGCGGGAAGCATCGCGGGGTTCCAGGGGGGTCTGGGCGATGAGATGAGGGGGCAGGTAGTAGTCGTACTGGTCTGCTCTATCGGGCATTTCGTTTCCGCGCATCGTCAGGGGTCCCGTACTTCTCACGATACGTGTCCATTGCATGGAGGATAGCCTGCAGGGCTATCTTGGCAGACTCCCAGCCCACGACATTGACTGTCAGTTTCTCCAGGTCCTTGTACACGGAAAAGAAATGGGCTACCTCCTTGAGAAAGTGAGGGGGGACGTCGTACATGTCCTTGTAGCTGGCAAACAGGGGATCTGTGGCTGGCACCGCCAGCACCTTGTCATCCGCCAGGCCCCTGTCCCTCATGCGAAAGAGCCCAATGGGGCGCGCCTCAATTACGCAGCCTGGGAATGCCGGCTGGCTGGTCATGACCAACACATCCAAGGAGTCCCCATCCTCATAGAGAGTCTGTGGGATCATTCCGTAATCGCCCGGATAGTGCATCGCAGAGTAGAGCACGCGATCCATCTTCATAAAGCCATGTTCTTTGTCATACTCGTACTTGTTGCGTGATCCTTTGGGAATCTCGACCACGACGTAGATTCGATGCGGGGGCTCAGGCCCTGGTGGTAATTCATGCCATAGATTCACTTAACTCGCTCCCTAGAGTAACCTGCAAGCTGTCACATCACTTGGAACGATAGTCCCAGGGGTTCGAAGTCTGCGGTCTCCTGACGCTCCAACTTGGCTCTGACCTGTTCGAAGAGCCTGACGGTTTCCTGTGAATACAGTCGCTCTCCACAATGAAGACAGACCTCAGCACGTACCTTCAGGACGGCAGTGTGAATCCCCCCACGCAAGAGTTTTTCTACCTCTTTCTCTACCAGTTCGCCACCGCAAATCGGGCATTTCTCGAATGGCATCATTGCTCCTCTCTCCTCTCTCTCCAGTTGACCCATAGATTGGGATCGGGCCGATAGACTGTAATCAGAACGGCCCAGCGATTTTGCTCATTGTACGCCCAGACGCTATGGACAGGATCGCCACTAAACGTCTGCCCATATACGAGACAGCTCGGGTACGGCTTGTCCGTCAGATAAACCTCTATGATCTCACCGCGAAGGACTGAAAAGTAGATTTCATCAAATGCCAGATGATCATCTTCAGCCTCTTCATCAGCATGACCGGTAATCCGGACTCGGTTTTCTCGGATCGCTTCGATAATGTCGGCAATGTCCATTCAGCCGTCCTTCGCTGTAGCCAGCTAGTGAGGCCCTCGTCTGCCTTTGCGATTGAAGAGGCGCATAACGAGATTCAGTATCAATGTCAGCACCAGGCTGACGATGATGCAAGTGACGATGGGGAACGAGCAAGAGAAGTTCTCGCGCTCAATACGGATGTCCCCTGGAAGTCGCCCCAAAAAGGGCGCCTTGCCGGCGAAAATCAGCACTAGGCCGAGGGCCACAATGACTAAGCCCAAGATCAACAGCATCTTACCGATTTCTTGCATGGCAGGCATGTCACTCATCCCCCGGGCCTTCAATGCTGACCAGCAGGTCGTCCAGCACTGCCTTGTTGTACCGCTCCCATTCGCTGTAAATGCAGCCGCAATACTGCTGGCGATAGAGGTCGTGCGTGCGCGTCATGTGGCCTCTTTCCGACCAGCCCTGCCGGAAGTTCTCGTAGTGGAACTCCAGGCCGTGCTGGCGGGCGATCTGCTCGCCCGTGCGCTGGAGCATCTCTTGATCCTGGTACGGGCTGATGAGTAGGGTCGTAGTGATGGCGTCGAAACCATGCTCCTCTGCCACCGCCGCTGTCTTTTCCAGGCGAAGGCGGTAGCAGATGGCACAGCGTTGCCGAAAGCGCTCCTTGCCAACCACGGCACGCAGGAAGAGGGGCATCTCATAAATCTCGTACCGAATCATCGGTAGGCGAATTTCTTCCGCATAGGATACCATGCTCTCGTGGCGCTTCTCGTGCTCCAGCCAGGGTTGGATGTTGGGATTGTACCAGAATCCTGTGACGCCGAAGCCCTGGTTTCGAAGCTGGGTAATAGTGTATGTGCTGCAGGGCGCACAACACACGTGCAAGAGAATCGCCTTTCCCTCTTCGTGCATGCTCGCTAAGATCTCTCTGCTTCTACTCATAGCAGCTCGGGCTGTGAGGCCTTCTGATCATAAGGGATGCCCAGATGCTCGTAGGCTCTTTTGGTCGCAACGCGCCCTCTGGGGGTGCGCCCCAGGAATCCCAACTGGAGCAGATAGGGTTCGTAAACATCCATGATCGTGTCGGACTCCTCGCTTAGCGCGGCTGCGATGGTATCTACTCCCACGGGGCCGCCATCGAATTTGTCGATGATAACGCGCAATACCCGACGGTCCGCACTATCCAAGCCCAGATCGTCCACCTCCAGTAGTTGTAGGGCAGCCCTCGCAACCTCGGTATTGATGGTACCTTGAGCTCGCACCTGGGCGTAATCACGCACGCGTCGCAGCAGTCTGTTGGCAACCCGAGGAGTACCCCTTGCGCGGCAGGCGATTTCCCTGCACCCCCCGTCATCCAATACGACCTCCAGGATGCCCGCTGAGCGGCGGACGATAGCCTCCATGGCGTCCTGGGCGTAGAAGTCCAGGCGATATACCACGCCGAAACGGTCTCGCAAGGGGGAAGTCATGAGGGCGATGCGCGTTGTTGCTCCGATGATCGTGAAACGAGGCAGCTTCAGCCGGATGCTGCGAGCGGCGGGCCCCTTGCCGATGATGATGTCCAGAGCGAAGTCCTCCATGGCAGGGTAGAGCACTTCTTCCACGATGTGGCTGAGGCGATGTACCTCATCGATGAAGAGGATGTCCCCGCGCCGCAGGTTGGTCAGAATCGCAGCCAGATCGCCCGCGCGCTCAATGGCCGGTCCTGATGTCACTCTGATGCCGACACCCATCTCGTTGGCAATGACGTTGGCCAGGGTAGTCTTCCCCAGGCCCGGGGGGCCATAGAGGAGCACGTGGTCTGCTGCCTCTCCCCTTGCCTTAGAAGCCTCGATGAGGATGCATAGGTTCTCCTTGACCCGCTCCTGGCCAATATACTCGGAGAGAGTGAGGGGGCGCAGACTCGCCTCATTCTTGCGTTCTTCCTCGCGTGGTTTAGGCGAGACTATTCGGTCGGTCATGGATTCCCTTCCCAGTGCCCCATGCTAGCCGTATCATACCAGAAAACCGCGAATGCGCCAATATATCTATCTTGCCTCGTACTAGTACCTCATCATGGTGAATGCGATGGGTTGTCATTCTGAGCCGGAGCGTAGCAGAGGCGAAGAATCACGTTCACCGAGCTGCTACAAAACGATCGTAGCGACCGCTGCCCAGAGCAAGGCTTGCACCAGGACTGCCACCACAAAAAGCAGATAGGATCCGGCTGTCTGCCGAGGGTGCAGCAGCAGTCCGGCCAACGTGTCGAACATCTGGACGATCCAGCCGATGAGGGGCAGGATGAATAGCTCTGCTCGCTCGCCGACCCGGTCCACTTCCCCCAGACTGTCGAAGTGCAGGGGTAGGATGTGGGGCAACTCCGGGTAAGCGTTGCAGATGTAAGCAACGAGCCACAGGTTGATCAGAAAGCCAGCGAAGATCAATGCTTGAGCCTGTCTATCTGTCCAGATTGGCATCGATGCCCACGCCGAGCGATGTGTGATCTGCTCCATGCGGTGCACTAAGCCCAGCCCTGCTCGTCTGTCAAAGTCTGTCAGGAACGCTTGCGGATCGCTGGGAGAAATGCCATAGACCTGCGAGGGAGTTATCACCAGTAATTGATCTCGCAGGGGACACGTCGCGTAGACGTGCAATGAACCCAGTCCCTTGACATACCCTCTCCCTACGCGGTATCCCGGCCAGGCAACGCCGTAGAACCGCATGGGAACGTGCACTGCTTCCGCCGGGACTATGCGCTCTATGTTTCCCATAGGCACAACCTGTCGCAGGGGCCCCCAGCGGATCACAAGGCCATTGCGGTCCAGGATGTAGCTGAGAGAAAGAAGGCCATACAGCAAGTAGACCATTAGCACTACAATGAAGATGCTCAGCACTATTGCAAGGGCCAGGAAGAAGAAGGTCAGATCCACCGGGGCGGTAGACAGTCGTTGTAAGCACCAGCGATCGAATATCGAAATCACGCCGATGATGGCGGCTCCGCAAATGCCCCCCAGGATGATTTTGGGTTTCCAGACCATGGTTTTCGCATTCCTCTTGCGTTTAGCCAGAGATAGGAGCAAGGGTGAAAGCAGGAGAGATCGTAACTCCTCGGACGACCAAGAGATTATCACGTCTCTCCGCTTCTGTCAATGCCAGCGACCCAAGACCCAAGGGCCAGGGCAATCGCAGTTGCCTCGCGGGGAGGAGAGATACCAGGTTTTTCGCCTCTCAACGGTGCAAGCATACTGTAGCTCAACGGCCTGTTAACCAATGACTCCTGTCAAAGTTGGAAAAACCTGGTATCTTCTACGCTCTAGCCTCTCAAATGTGATTGCTATGACGCTCTCCATTGGAAGTTTCAGCCATTGGTCAAGATGTGATATAATATCCTCTCTCGTACGTCTGGCCATTTGAGCCCAGCAGACCAAGGAGGTTCACACAGAAAGATGAAGCATAGCAGCACGGAGTTCAAGCATAAGTGGCTATCAAGCTACATACGGCCAGTGATTGTCGTCGTGGTTCTGGGTATCTTGTTGGCCCTGAGTGGCTGTTCCAGCAACAACCCGACCCCAACCACAGTGCCCACCAAGACGCCCAAACCCACGTTCACTCCTGATCGTCCGACGATAATCGCACTACCAACGGAGACTCCCTCTCCGACCATCGTTCTGCCCACCCCGACCTACACGCCGGTGCCTACCCCTACGCAGGATCCAAACATCAATCCGCTCACGGGGTTGCATGTCGAGGATCCGGCAGTGCTGCAGCGGCGTCCCATTCATGCTCGCATCGGCAATGATCCCAGTATCCGTCCCCAGGAAGGATTAGGGGCAGCCGATATCGTCTACGAGGATATCATGGACGGGTGGGCGCTAACCCGCTTCACAGCGGTCTTCCTGGCTGAGGACCCGCCACGGATACGTCCTTTGCGCAGCGCAAGACTGGTCAGCCTGGAGCTAGCCCCTCAGTACGATGCGGCTCTGGTTCATACTGGCGCCAGCGATCCTATACGGTTCAAGCTCTCCGAATCCGACATCCGCGACCTGGACGAGTACTTCAACTCCAAGCCCTATTCTATTCTGGAGGGGTACGACTGGAGAGGCCGGTTCTATACTGATTCGCAGCGCATCCATGACTATCTTGAGGAGAAGGGCTGGGAAACATCAGGGCCTTCAGAGGGTTTTGTCTTCTCCACCGAAGGAAGCACGCCCCCTGGCGGAGCCCCTGCGAGCACTATCCACATTCCTTATCCCAAGCTGTGTGTGACGGATTGGGCCTTCGATCCTGACGCAGGTGTATATCTGCGGGAGGTACAGGGGACTCCTCACCTTGATGGAAACACCGATGAGCAGATCAGGGCCGCCAATGTCATCATCTTCTATGCTCGTCACGAGGCAACCGACATCGTGGAGGATAGTCTGGGGAACACCGCCATCAATATCGTCCTCAGGGGAGAAGGCCGCGTACAGATCTGCCGCGATGGAGTTGTTATCGACGGCAAGTGGCAGCGAAACGAGTTGCAGGAGTTCACACGTTTCCTCGACAATGACGGCAAACTAATACCCCTGAAGCCGGGTAAGACGTGGGTACAACTCGTGCCCGTGGAGTACGAGGTCGTAATCAAATAGCCGGCCGCGTTAACCAATCATGTCCGTCGCCTCGATCCGGAGCTCACCAGCCTCGCGAGTCATAGTGACGATGGATAAGCGATGAGTGCCTGTCGGCAACGAGGCCGCTTTGATTCTCAAGACTGCCGTGGAGTTCATGCCGAAACGCAAAGGGGCACCTGGTGTGATCTCCGCGGCCGGCCGCTCTTCGTCGCCCATCTGAACGGTGATGGCGGTCGCATCATAGACGTCATCGCCTACTGTTACCGGCCCTAGCCCGACAATGGTGCCTGGGGCCAGCGTGTTCCTGATGGAGGCCTGGAATCCATCGTCGGTGTTCATCAGGCTTCTGGTGACATAGAGCTTCTTTAGCATGAACGTCGGGATAACCGGCATAGGTCTTTCCTTTCCAGTCGTGGAAGTCATGATCTCACGCAAAGGAAATACTCTGATCAATCCTCTGTGACCTGACGGGAGCGTTGGGTGTGTCCTCTGTGCGCTTGGCCGGACTCCGTCGCAGTATAGGGCAAGCTGATAGTAGTGTCAAACATCAGGCCCACTAGATTCAGCTCTGGATCATGTTGGTATAGTTGATATAGGCCGCGAAGGGGCAGGCTTCGCTCGGGCAAGAGCCGTCTCCGTTACACCAGAGTTACATCTGGCCGAGCCCCCTCGCGCAGTAAGAGTCTGGAACTTGCCCTACAACTCTATCTGGGGCGACAATCTTCTGATATCCTCCCTCAATCGGATGACCGCCAGATCATTCCCTTTGGCCTCGATCATCACATCGAAATCCCTCACAGTGCCCACGTGCTTCATGAAACCAATGAACTCGAAAGGGTTGACGTAGTCAGAGTGTTCGCTCCACAGTGGACGCCTCACGCTGTGCTCCGCCGCTGCTCCCCTGCCGTGGGTCACGTAATGCATGTCCGTGCGGGGAGAACTGAAATGTATGATGGGAGTGATGCCCACTGGCCAGCTCTCGAGCGCCATTTGCAGGGCCTCGTCAGTGGGTAGACCCTCGGGATTGTTGAGCAGGTGATGCAGGCGGTCGAAAACGACGGGACATCCGCACCGGCGGCTCAGTTCCCACACTTCGGACAGTGAGTAGCGGCTGTGGTCGTTCTCCAGTGCCAGCCGCTGGCGCGTGGTTTCGGGGAGGCTCTCGTACCTGTGCGCGAATCGGAGCATGGCTGCTTTCTTGTCGTTGTACACGCCCCCGGCATGAACGATGATGATCCCTTCGGGTCCGACCTTCAGTGCATCCAGGATCCGTGCCAGGGCGGTCAGCTCGTTGGCGCTCTGCCGGGCTATGTCTTCATCCGTGGCACTGAGAACCACGTGCAGGGGAGCGTGGATGGAGAGGCGCAGGCTCATCCGCTGGGCCAGAGTTCCAATGAAGGTGAGTTCGGATTCACACTCTTCTATCTGCCCGTGGAACTCAGGCATGTCAGGATGGCTCAAGTACGGGGCGAGCCTGGCGGAGAGACGGTAGAAGCGAATGTCCACGCCATCGAGATAGCAAAGGATGTCGCGTACGTAGGCCAGGCTCACGCTCAAGTGGGGGTTGTTGCCCCGGCGTCTTGCATCGTAGGATTTGAGGCCCGGTTTGCCCAGGATCTTGCCGGCGCAGCCCAGTTTCATCGGCAGTTTTGTCTCCTCGTGTGAACGCGTGCAAACGGATGCTGGTGGGAACCTACAGACGTGACGCTATTGTACCCTACCTTCAAGCTCGATTCAAGTGGCGACAGGCGAGGGAAATCGAAGCAAATCGGTCTGATGGGACAGATTCCGCTCCAAGCCAGTCCGCGACTGGCGTTAGTGGGCCGTCGGGTCACGGACTCGACTTGAGCAAAGGGCTGGCAATGGGCTTTTGCCTTCTGCTACGTTTTCCCGGCGAGAAGTGTCTTTCTGGCCAGATTTCGGAAGTCTTCTAATGACAAATGCGACCGGATATGCTATCATAGTAAAGGCAGGGTTGTAGGGCCAAGGGGTCAATCTCGTTTAGATTCCATCATGGTTTGTCACTCTGGTTGTGTGGTGCTGTTAGAAAGGAACGGAGGGAGAATGAGACGCATCGTGATTAGAGCTGGCGAAGTAAGGGCTGCAGGGCAACTCAATGCGACGCGCACCGCTGACGCCATTTGGGAGGCTTTGCCCATCAAGGCGCACGCGAACACCTGGGGAGATGAGATCTACTTCTCTATCCCCGTCCACCTGGGCGAGGATGATGGCCAGGAAGTCGTGGCGATGGGCGATCTGGGCTACTGGCCTTCCGGGAACGCCTTCTGCATCTTCTTTGGTCCCACGCCGGCTAGCCATGGCGACGAGATTCGTCCGGCCAGCGCCGTGAATGTCTTCGGACATCTGGAGGACGACCCATTGGTTTTCAAGGCCGTGCGCGGTGGCACCGAGATCACCATTGAGAAACTTGAGGAGTGAAATCAGGCGTTCCTAGCCGCTCCGAGGTCTGGTCGTGTGCTTTTTTCAATACCCTTGCGCTTCCGAGGTTTGGCATCTAGTGTCTCGCTGTGATATAATAGTATTCCCGTGCGCAGGGAGCTGAAGGAAGACGGGATGCGCTTGAATTGTGAGCCAAGAGTTTGTCTGAGGATCGCAAGTCAGTAGACGATCGATCGCGCAAGGTGTTCCGATTGAAAGATGGACAATGGTATGTCAAGAGCAAGCATCGTGTGGTGCGTGCCGGACCTCAAGTTGGGGATGACGAACGATAGGAGGAACCTGTGGTGGATTTCGAGAAGGCCAGGGAATTGATTTGTGAGTTCAAGGGAGATAAGTATGTTTTTGGATCAGGTGTATTGGGCGAAATCGGTGGCCTGACGGCTGAACTGGGCGCGCGCGCGGCGCTGATATGTGCAACGTTTCCCGGCAACGATGTCCTTATCAAGAAGGTGAAGGACTCGCTAGCCGCCGCCGGCGTCGAGACGTTGGGTGAGATCGAAGGGGCAGGCCCCAATTGCCCGCGTGAGGATCTCTACCGCATCACTGAGGAATTGAAGGGGTTGAACCCAGACGTCATCGTGTGCCTGGGAGGCGGCAGCACTCTCGATGCTGCCAAATCGGCTGAGGTGCTCCGCACTCTGGGCGGAGAGATAGACAACTATTTTGGCACAGGTAAGGTTACGGCGAAACTGCAAGCGACGGGCAAGACTCTCACCCCGGTGATTGCCATTCAGACGGCGGCGAGCTCTGGCGCGCACCTCACGAAATACTCCAACATCACCGATGTGAAAACCGGCCAAAAGAAGCTAGTGGTGGATGAGGCCGTTGTGCCGGTCCGAGCCCTCTTTGACTACGACGTGACCAAGTCCATGCCCCCTGGATTCACTGCCGACGGTGCTCTGGATGGC
>JAKLPW010000160.1 GCA_022013675.1 Anaerolineae bacterium
AACAGGAACATGCCCAGCCCGTGGGCTATGGTGGTGCGCCAGAGGCCGGGCCTGTCGGCGCGGGAACCCTGGGCAAGGAGAATGAGGGTCAAGAGAGCCGCCGCGCCCACCTGGCCACAAAGGATTCCCAGAGATACGGCCCCTCCGCTGAGAGACGGCGGCCAGGTGGCGGGCAACAGGGCCAGTCCGGCGAGGAGCGCCACTGACCAGCGCTGCCAACGAGGTCGAGAGATGAGCAGGACAGCCACAACCATAGCGATGACGTTGGAGAGCATTAGCCAGGCAAAAGCCATAGGCTGGGACCAGGCACTCCGCGTTGTGACCTGAGCTATGTTCTGGAGGAGCAGGCCTTCCAGAAAGATGAGAGGGCCTATGGCCAGGAAGGGGATACTGCTCAGGAACGGAGTGTCACTGGTCTCGTGGGTCTCGTTTGTGCGCAGAGCACGCGCCAGTGCTGCCAGTTGTGCCGCTACCAGCACTATCGCTGCTGCGATCGCACCGGCGCTACGCTGCCAGATCAGATCGTAGGTTCCGCAACTGCCGTGTATCGCAGTGTCCAGGGTCAGCCCCAGAAGTATGGCCAGGGCGTAGCTGCCCGTTCCCTGAGAGCCATCTGCTCGGGATCGTGCCAGATAGACCGGCAGGAAGAAGATGAAGAGGACGGTGCCTGCGGTGGCCAGGCAAAGGCCTCTGGCGGCCGTGGGCGAGAATTGCATCGCCAGACGCAGCAGTCCCAGGCCTCCCGCAGTTACCGCCAGCATGGCTTTGGGGCCTAGCAGACGACGGATAGCTGCGGTCAGGAAGGCCGACAGGAAAATGGCAAAGGCGTAGAGACCCATGCCGATGGTGGTAACTCCGGGCCGCACGCCGTAGTGGTTGACGACGAGGGGAAGGAACAAGCGCAGGGTTTGCAGTCCCAGGGCGACGGTTAGGGTGGGAAGGGTCAATTGTAGAAGAGTCTGTATCTTGGTTCGCATGGTAGTATCCTTTCTGTAGGGGCGACGCATTCCGCAGGCACCCCTACGAAAACAAACAGACCGTCTGTCACGCACCCAACTCAGATCATAAGGGCCGCCCGGTGGGAATGCGTTGCCCTACTACAGTCTCGTACAGCGCTAGCAGATTCTCCACCGGTATCTTCGCCTGGACGTTGTGGATCGTGTTGAAGACGAATCCTCCCCCTGGCGCGAAGATCGTGATACGCTCCGCTACCTCCGCGCGCACCTGCTGCGGTGTGCCGAAGGGGAGCGTGTGCTGCGTGTCCACGCCGCCACCCCAGAAGACGATGCCATCGCCGAAGCGCTCTTTCAACTGGCGGGGGTCCATGCCTTTGGCGGAGCACTGCACCGGATTGAGGATGTCGAAGCCGGCTTCGATGAAGTCTGGGAGCAGCTCTACTACTGAGCCACACGTGTGTGTGAAGGTCTTCCAGGCCGTGTGCCGGTGTACCCAGTCATTCACTAGCTTGTGGAAAGGCTGATACAGTTCCCGGTACGTCTGCGGAGAGATGAAAGGCCCGGTCTGCATGCCGAAATCCGTTCCCGTGACGAATAGAACGCTCACCTGATTGCCAACTGCGCCGAATATCTTCTCGAGGTTTGCCAGCCCAAGCTCGCACTGCTTCTCGAACACTTGGTAGACATAATCTCGCCGCAGCACAGTGCTGATGTACCATTCTTCGACGTCACGGATACCCCTGGGATGTTTGAGAAAAGGCGCTGGAACCATGGCAATGTCACCAAAGGCTGTGCCGCCAAAGTTGGCGAAGATCGCCTTGTCGGTCTCAGTGAACAACCGTTCCGCCTCACGCGCGAAGTAGGCCAGGCCCTCGGCAGAGATGGGGCCGAATTCCTCCAGGTTGTCCTCTGGGTTCAGCATGGACTCGTCGAGGGGCTCCTGACGAACTATGGTGTCGAAGTAATACCCCCCGTGGGGCATCCGCCCGCTGGGGGCTACAGAGCGATCGCCCTCGGGATACATCAGAATGTCGCCATTCGGTTCCGGCTCCGTGTTAAACGCTTCGGGTACTAATACTGGCGTGCCGTCGAAGAGCGTCCAGGGCTTCCAGTTCTCGTTCTTGAACCCAAAGAGGGTCCACGGCCCCTGGAGTGGCACCACGTCCACGCCGAGAGCATCGATCAAGTCAGGCTCGATCTCCCCCAGCATCTGATATGGCTCCACGACCTTTACCGGCGTGCCGGGCTCGTCGAGTTCCAAGGCCTGGCGCAGGAGATAGACGGAGCTGACGTGCATGCTGGTGACCGGGCTGCCGCCCAGGTCCAACGGGACCCTGTCCGGTTCCTGGTGGTTTAGAGCTAAGGCAACGCGTTCTCTGGATGTCATCGCTTCTATCCTCCTCTTGTCTCAGGGGATAGTCTACTAGCATTATCAGGCCTTGTCAATGCGGTGCGCGTTGGGGGGCGACGCATTCCGCACCCAATCCTACAATAAACACGAACCACTGGTCACGCACCAGACTCAGTAAAAACGGAAACCCTGGTGGGAATGCGTCGCCCCTACTGCTTCCCTTTTTGGTTAAAGACTGGTATAATTCCAGCGGAGGCGGCAAGTGGAAATGTATCTGGCGCTAAATGTGGCCCTGGTGCTCTTCATTATATTAGCGAATTATGCCGACCGGCATCGTGGGCTTCGGCTGGTGGTGTATATACTGCTGGGGATAGGCGATCTCTTACTATGCGGCGTAGGTGTGCTGGCGTTGGGTCTTGGTTGGCTGGCGGGAGTGGCCCCTGGGACTGCTCCGGTCGCCGGTGGACTCGAGCTAGTGGGTGTGCTGGGAGGGGTGATGCTGGCCGCTGGTCTTCTGGGAGGGGTGGTACTGTTCCCAGGCGTGCGGCGGAAGATCGCGCTGCTGCTGGATGTCGATCCTGATTCGTGTGTACACACCACGGCCCTGACCCTGGCAGCGTACTTCGTAGCCTTCGGCGTGCTACAGGCGCAGGCCTGGACGGAGCTGAGTTTATCCTTGCCTCCATCTATGGTGTTGACCCCGCTGGACCTGGCAGCCAGTTCCGTCTTCATGCTGGTGGTGGCCTTCACAGGAGTGGGCTTTCTGGTGCGGCGATCCGCGAGGGAGACGGCCTCTCGTCTGGGTCTGCGCAGGCTGGAGTGGAAGCATTTGCTGTTGGTGGTCGGGATGGTCGCGGCCTTCTTGTCCATGGATGTAGCGGTTGGTTGGCTCTGGCAGAGCCTGGATCCCAAGGGGTTCGAACTGGCACAGGAATCCACGGGGCAGTTGTTCGGTGCGCTCCTAACTCCCGTGGGAGCTCTGGCGGTGGGAATAGCGGCGGGTACCGGCGAGGAGATACTCTTCCGAGGGGCGCTGCAGCCTCGTTTCGGGATATTGTTCACGGCGCTGTTCTTCATGCTGGCTCATTTTCAGTATGCTTTCTCACCGGCCATGGCGGAGGTGCTTATCCTGGGACTGGCGCTGGGCCATATGCGGCGGCGGGTGGGGACTATCCCTTGCATCCTGGTCCATGCCGGGTATAATCTGGCGAACATGCTGCTGCAGATGCTTGCCGGTGGCGGGGTATAGGGTTCTCACCCTCCCGCAGGTTTCCAGCGGAGCAGGAGCAGGTTTGGGCCGACTGGGTTCTTCGTCGCTCGTAATGGTCCGGGGGAGAACCTGCGGGAGGGTCGTGGATGTGCCGCTAATCGAGTCTTATTCTTTCGGACGTATCGTCATCGAGGGGCGCAAGTATAGTTCCGACGTGCTGGTGTATCCCGAAAGCGTGCAGGATGCCTGGCAGCGACTGGAGGGGCACAACCTCCAACTGGAGGACCTGGAGGATGCCCTGCGGCACTCGCCGGACGTGCTGGTGATCGGAACGGGCACCTTCGGCAAGATGAAGGTCACGTCGGAGTTGAAGGCCGCCCTGGAGCAGAAGGGCGTCAAGGTGATCGTGGCTCGGACGGGCCAAGCTGTGAGGAAGTACAACGAGATGCAGAGCGAGGGAGAGGTGGTCGCGGCTCTGCACCTTACCTGCTGACCAGGAGTTATGCAACCGCGGGCTCCGCAACCGCGGGCTCCGCGACCGCGGGCCCCGTGGTTACGGGCGGGCACTGGGAGCAGTCTCTCGCAAAGCGACAACCACCATTTTGAGCTTCCGTCTAGCACCTCCCTGCTAGGCACACATCCGCGCACCTGGAGAGTTACATGGCAAAGGAGCATCAGAATCCGTCGCAGGGTTCCATTTCAGAACAGGAGAGCAATGGTGTCACCCTGAATGGGCCGGGGGGTGAGCAGTTGGCAGCGCTGGAGGTCGTGGCCGAGATCATTGCCCGGGCTACTGACATGGAAGAGTTGTTCGAGGGTGCGCTGGAGGCGCTGGCCGAACTGCTCTCTGCCGACGCGGCAGCGGTCTTCGTGCGGTCAGAGAGATCCGGGGAAGCGACTTTACGGTGTCAAGTGACGCCTGGTGAGGGTGTGGAAAGAGACCGCCCGCCAGACTTCGGAAGTCTTCAAAGGGATGGCGTGGTCCACAATATGCCGCAAACCCGTCTAGAATCCGATGCGCTTCCCACTCGCGGTAGACTTCCGAAGTCTTCTTCCACACCCTCGCCTGGTGGCGAGGAGACCGCCCCTGGCTGGTGGGGCTCATTGCCTGAGCGGGTCATGGAGACCGGAGGCCCGATGACGTTCTCGGACACTACGGCTGCGATGCAGACCGCAGCCGCCGTGCCTCTGCGGTCGAAGGGACAGATAATCGGAGCGCTGCTGGTCGGACGCCGAGCGTTGAGAGGATTCTGCCAGCAGGATATGGGTGTCCTGGGCGTGGTGGGAGCGCAACTGGGCCTGGCGGTGGAAAATGTGCGGCTGAACGAACGCGCCTCCCGGCAGCTCCGGGAACAGGACGTGCTTTTCGACGTGAACCGTGCCATTGCAGCGACCTTGGACCTGGATGCGCTGCTGAATCTCATCGTGCGGTCTGCTCAGGCTACTATTCCAGCGACTGACGCAGTGGTTATGCACTTACTGGATGAAAAGAGTGGTGCGCTGTTGCCTCGCGCGGCTTCTTTCATTGCTAGTATTCCACCGAAGACCGTGGGCAAGAGCGACATGCGCAAGGGGCGGGGTATCGCTGGTGAGGCCATCGCTACCGGGAAGATCATCAATGTGCCGGACGTGACGCGAGAGGCGCGCTTCACCAAGGGTACCGGGCGCGCCTTCCGGGCACTGATGGTCGCTCCCCTCATGATAGGTGACCAGTGCATAGGCACTCTGAGCATCGACAGCCAGATGCCCTCAGCGTTCTCAGTGGATGACGAGAAGCTGTTGTCGCTACTGGCTTCTCAAGCGGCTGTGGCGATCCGAAACGCGCAGCTCTTCTCGGAGTCCCAGCGGCTCTCGTGGGATTTGCAGAAAAGCCTGAAGGAGCTGCAGCAAGCACAGACTCTGTTGATTCAGTCTGAGAAGCTGTCGGCCCTGGGGGAACTCATTGCAGGGGTGGCGCATGAATTGAACAACCCCCTCACAGCGATCATGGGCTATGCTCAACTCCTGCAAGGCACGGAGGGGGCGAGTGAGCGTGTGGAGCGAGATCTGCTCAAGATACGGCTACAGGCCCAGCGCGCGGCCCGTATCGTACAGAGCCTGCTCACTTTTGCCCGCCAGCACAGGGTCGAGCAGAGATGCATTGAAATCAATGCGTCTATCGAGCAGGTGCTGGATCTCAGGGAGTACCAATTGCGGGTCAACGATATTCATCTGGTAACCGATTTAGCCGATGAGCCATTGGATGTACTGGCGGACCCCAACCAGCTTCAGCAGGTCTTCTTGAATCTGATCAACAACGCGCAGGATGCCATGGTGGATCACCTGGACAAGGGTCAATTGACCATCAGATCCCGACGGGTAGGCAATGTGGTGCGGCTGGAGTTCGCCGATGATGGGCCCGGCATTGCTCCAGAGCATATGGGACGTCTCTTCTCACCCTTCTTCACCACCAAGGGGGTTGGAAAGGGGACGGGACTGGGACTGAGCATCTGCTACGGTATCGTTCGACAGCACGGGGGACGTATCTGGGCGGAGAGTGAGCCGGGTCAGGGGGCTGCTTTCATCATCGAGTTGCCCATCTCATCCCGAGAAGCGGAAACGCGCGTGGAGATGGAGGCAAAGCAGGAGGATGAGATCCTCGTTAGAGGTCGCCTCCTGGTGGTGGATGATGACGAGGAAGTGGCCGAGCTGTTGTACCGGCTGCTGAGCGATGACGGCCACGAAGTGGATGCTGAGCTGAGCGGGCAAGCAGCTCTAGGAAAGGTCGAGGCCTCCGTGGAAGCTGGCTGGGCATACGACTTGATCATCTGCGATATCAAGATGCCGGGCATGGATGGACCCCATCTCTATTATGAGATCAGACGCAAGTACCCGGAGCTGGCCGATCGAATGATCTTCTTCACCGGGGACACCGTCAACCTGGAGACCCAGGCGTTTTTCGATAGAATAGGCAACCCGCACGTGTCGAAGCCCTTCGTGGGGCGTGAATTGCGGGAGGTGATAGGTGAGATGTTGGAGGGACACGTACTTCAGGAGGTACAAATACCAATGACCACAATGATCAATCCTCAAATCTTTCGCCAGTACGACGTGCGTGGTATCGTGGGGCGGGATCTCACCCCAGAGGTGGTGGAACAACTGGGCAGGGGATACGGCACCTACGTAGTGCGCCACGGAGGATCGAAGGTGAGCGTGGGGTACGATGTGCGCCTCAGTTCACCGGGCTTCTGCGACGCCCTGACCGAGGGGATCCTCTCGACGGGCGTGGACGTGGTGCACATCGGCTTAGTGTCCACTCCCGTGCTCTACTACTCCCTCTTCCACCTCGACGTTGACGGTGGAGTGATGATCACCGGCAGCCATAATCCGGCGGAGTACAATGGATTCAAGCTGGGGGTGGGGCGCGCCACGATCCATGGCGAGGAGATCCAGGCAGTGCACCGCATCATCGAGTCTGGGGACTTCGTGACCGGCCGAGGCAAGACCACAGAGCAGGACATCATCCCTGGCTATTTGGAGGCGGTCAAGGAACGCGTCGGGCCATTCCAACGACGACTGAAGGTGGTGGTGGATGCCGGGAATGGCACCGGCGGGATGTTCGGGCCGCGGCTCCTTCGAGACCTGGGAGCAGAGGTGGTCGAGCTCTACTGCGAGCCGGATGGCCGGTTCCCGAATCACCATCCCGATCCCACCGTGCCCAAGTATCTGACGGATCTCATCGCAAAGGTGGAGGAGGAAGAGGCCGATCTGGGGATCGCCTGGGATGGGGATGCGGATCGCATCGGCGTGATTGATGACGTGGGCAACATCATCTGGGGAGACCAGTTGATGATTCTCTTCTCGCGCGAGGTGCTGGCGAGCCGACCCGGGGCCAGCATCATATTCGAGGTGAAGTGCTCCCAGTCGCTGCCGGAGGAGATCGAGAAGGCCGGTGGTGTGCCAGTGATGTGGAAGACCGGACACTCCCTCATTAAGGATAAGATGAAGGAACTCCACTCTCCTTTCGCCGGCGAGATGAGCGGGCACCTTTTCTTCGCCGATGAGTACTTCGGCTACGATGATGCTATCTATGCCTCTTGCCGGCTGGTACGACTTCTCGCGCGCTCGGGCAAGAGGATCGGCGAAATGCTCTCTGATGTGACGGTCTACTATTCCACTCCCGAGACTCGTGTGGCCTGCGCCGAGGAAGAGAAGTTCCGCGTGGTCGAGGAGCTAGCTCGCCATTTCAGGCAGGAGTACGAGACCATCGACGTGGATGGCGTGCGGATTCTCTTCGAGGATGGATGGGGCCTGGTACGAGCGTCTAATACCCAGGCCGTGCTGGTCTTGCGCTTCGAGGCCACCACTCCGGAGCGATTGGAGGAGATACAAAAGCTGGTCGTGGGAAAGCTGGAGGAGATTTCGGGAGGCGCCCCCCCTCAATCCCCCCCGTGAACAGAACGGGGGGGAGGCTCCAAGCCCTTCCTCAGATCGGTGCGTTCGATAGCGAGTAATTAACGTGACATAATTTGCCCCGCGATTGCTTCAGTGGTATGCTGACCGCTGACCGCTGCCCCCATTTCAAGGAGCGTGAGTCATGATTAGTTTAACCTCCACGGTTACTGATGCGATGCGATCGAGACAGGGTCGTCCTTGTGTGCGGGCTGTGGTAATGGACAAGGAATGGCGGTGGGCCTCGGTTCTTGAGACTGAGGGGAGCGCGTTGCAGACGGCGGCTCGGGTGATTGGTGACGGGTCTTTGATGCGGGCGCGGATCACGGCTGCGGGCAAGGTCGAGGTGCAGACTGTGACTCTGCCGAACGTGGGAGCGTCGTGGCAGTCGCCATGGACTGAGATTGCGGCTGATGCTATGTCAGGGTCTGATGTGGCTATCGGTTGGGAGAATGGTGGTAGCAAAGTGCGGGTGTTCTGGGTCAAGCTGGACGCGGGAACGTACTACCTGCGCTATGCTGAGAGTGCGGATAACGGTAGTACGTGGGGAGCGTTGATGGATGTGTTTTCCACGGCAGATGTGATTGGATCGGTGGCTGCATCTCGTTCGGTGGTGATCTACGTGCGTGGTACGGGTGTGAGACTGATGGGACGGGATTATTCCGGAGGGGCTTGGTGGGGCGGAGGATCGGCGTGGGTGGCGGGAGGAACCCTCGCGGAGGATAGTGGTCTCGCGGTGGAGTATGATAGTGGCGGGAGTTCTTACGAAGTAATTGTATGCGGAAAGTGGGGCGATGATCGGCGGCTGCGTATTGGACATTGGAAGTCGGTTGGTGGATGGTCGGGATCGGTGGCTGATGTTGTGCCACCAGGTCTGCCGGCGGCGGATTTCCGTCCTCGATGGCCTAGCATGGTCAACATAGGAGGGGTGAGGCATCTCAGCTTTTTGGACACGTACACGGGGACACCGGCTTACTCCATGGTGGTCGTGATGCGGTCCAGCGATTATGAACATTGGGGCTGTGCCTGTGGCGTGAATCTGACCTGGGACACGCTGCAGCGGGCGAACGTGGTCTACTACTCTAGCACGAAGAAGATCTACGCGGCCATGGATATCGACGTCGTGGGGGCACCGGAGTACGATGCTGCTGATAGTGGCCGGAAAATGACTGAGACCGAAGTCTTGTTCTACCAGAAGGATGTCGGGGATGGGTATGGTTACCTCTATGTCGACATTCACAACCCGGGTCACAAGTATGATAGCTTTGGGGAGTCGGGTGAGGATGGCGAGGCGGTGAAGCTCTTGTCGCAGGTGGTGATCGAGCGCGGGTATCGCACCTCGGCGGGCTATGAGTACGTTGCGAGCCAGCCCTTCTACCTGGTGAAGGTCTCCCATCGAGTGGGGGTTGGCCGGCCGGCGTTGCGACTGGCAGCCGTGGATGGCTGGGGCTTGATGGGTCGCTGGGAAGCGGACCAGAGCTATCACTGGAGCGGGAAGACGGTCCAATGGTTGATAACGGAGATCGTCTCCAGGTCGAGCGGATTGACGTGTGAGTTCTGCGCCTCGTATGAATGGGCCACGGTGATTGATGAATTTGCGTTGAATCCGTTGGGTTGGATGGGTGCGATGAGGCAAGAGGCACAAGAGATGGACCGGGAGATTCCGGCGTGGGGTGGGTCGACCACGGCGATCCACGCGGTAAACTCGCTGCTCAGCAAGGTTGGTGGTCGTGGGTGGTGGGATCAGGATGGTGTATTGCAGTGCTTGATACCAGCGAATCAATCGACGGTGTCTACGTACACTTATGGTACGAATTCGGAGATCATCAAGGGCGAGTATGCGGTGGCAGTGATCACTCCGAACGTGGTGCGAGTGATGGGAGATGGGACGGGTTACCAGGCGGTGCATCTGAGCGATGGCCAGGAGTTGGGTCGTAGGCTGATCGATATTGCTGTGGATCTG
>JAKLPW010000161.1 GCA_022013675.1 Anaerolineae bacterium
CTACAAGGACTTTGCAACAGCCCTGCCCACCTCCAGCGTTGCCCTTCACTTCTACAGCGCATTATGATATAATATGTCATGCATACAAGAGGGAACTCGTTGCCCGGGCCAGCCCCCCGCCACACAACGCCTATCTGGCCGGTAAACGACAATCATCGCTCCTGTAATTGCGAAACGAGGAAGGCAGGTCGATGACCAGCAACGTGCGTTTGCAGAACCTGCGCAACTTCACCGTGCAGATACGCCATCCCGGGTCGGACGCGATCGTAGGCACGGGCATCGCCGTCTCTACCCAGGGCCTGGTCGTCACCTGCGCACATATCGTAAAGGCCGCGCTGGGAGTGCATCCTCGTGAGGCTGTAGATAGCGAAGTCGGCGTCTACTTCCCCCAAGCCCTCGAAGGCGAGGAGAAGGCCCGCTGGGCCACGGTGGCAGCCTGCTTTCCCCAGCACGACGATGACATGGTCTTGCTGCAACTGACCGGCGGCTCGGCCCCCCTGGGTCCCGAGCAGATCGCGGTGCTGGGATCGGCAGAGCAATCACCCCGCTACCCCTTCCGCAGCTACGGGTATCGTCGGCTCCATGGCAACCTCCCGGGCCACGCCCACGGCACCATCCGTGACTTCGTCAGGCCACCCAGGGCACTCCGCTTCCACTCCGAGCCGCTAGAACTTGGATCCCGACAGATCGGCTTGGGCATGAGCGGCGCGCCACTGTTGGACTTCAAGCGCAACCTGGTAGTTGGGCTGGTGTCAGAAGTTGGATTCCCCGGCCTCACAGGAGAATACCCCGACAGCGTCTGGCTCATAAACGCGCAGGTATTAGCACGCGAGCCATTTGGCCTGCCGGTGCGGCTAGAGGATCTACCCAGGATCGCCGGGCCTGATCCGAGAACCAGCCTGGAGCCCGCGAGAGCGATGGTGGCCGCCGACCTGGGGGTAGCCTGGAACAACGCCCCCGAGCCTCCAAAGGAGTTAGTTGGAAGAACCGAATTGCTGCAGGACCTCAGCCTGGACTTCGCCGATCCCGAACACTCTGTCACCGGCCTCATCGGTACCGAGGGCGAGGGGAAAAGCAGCCTGGCCCGACGCTGGGTGGACAACCTGCTGGCGGACGCCCTGTCTCCTCAACCAGACGGGGTCTTCTGGTGGAGCTTTCATGCCAATCCCAGTGGCAGCGGCGAACCCCTCGGCGGCGCGAGCAGAAGCCGAACGCGCCCTGCACATGAGCACCGACATGAGCTATCACTGGGGCCAGGTGGATGCGAAGGAAGTGCTGGGATATCAAGACCCTTAGGGTTTGAGAAACCCTAAGGGTCTCTTGGACTGCCGGTATGTACCAGGCATGGAATTCATTCTGTGCCTGCCGGCTTGCCCTGAGCCTCCATATGGACCTGTACCTCATTCAGGTGCCTATAGAGCCCATTCCGAGACATCAGCTCGTCGTGCGTGCCCATCTCCGTGATGCGACTGCCCTCGAGGACCACGATGACGTCGGCGTTGCGGATCGTGGACAGGCGATGGGCGATGATCACCGTCGTCCTGCCGACCATCAATCGTTCCAATGCCTGCTGTATCAGCATCTCCGTCTCGGTGTCCACCGATGAGGTAGCCTCGTCCAGAATCAGGATCGGTGCGTCCTTCAGCACTGCCCGCGCGATGGCCAGTCGCTGCTTCTGACCACCGGAGAGCTTCACCCCTCGCTCGCCGATCAGAGTATCGTAGCCCTCGGGTAATCGGGTGATGAACTCGTGGGCGTTGGCGATCTTGGCCGCCTCAATCACATCCTCCTCCGTAGCGTCATGACGACCGAAAAGGATATTTTCCCGTGCAGTTCCGTGGAAGAGGAACACGTCCTGCAAGACGATGCTTATCTGCCGGCGCAGACTCGCGACCGTCACATCCCGGAGGTCGAATCCGTCGAGGGTGATCGAGCCCTCGCTTACGTCGTAGAAACGAGGGATCAGGCTGGCCAGCGTCGTCTTACCCACACCCGTCGGTCCGACCAAGGCCACGACCGCACCACTATCGATAACGAGGTCGATTCCTTCCAGCACCACATCGCCCCTGTCGTACCGGAAGCCGACGTCGTGAAAGACGATCTTGCCCTGCACTCGGTCCGGCAGTTCGGCAGCGTCAGGAACATCGCAGACCTCCGGCTCCTGATCCAGCAACTCCGCCACCCGCTCTGCGCCTGCCGCCGCCTCCTGGACGCTCTCCCAGGCACGGCTCAGTTCCATCACCGGCTGGTACAGCATCTCTATATAGAGAAAGAAGGCCACCAGGTCCTCGATGGGCAGCGTCTGCTGAAAGGCCATCTGCCCTCCGAAGTAGATGAGCACGATAGTCCCCAGAGAAGACGCGAACTGCACGAAGGGGTGAAAGGTCGCCATGAGACGCAGCGCATGGAGCATAGAATCGCGGTAGTGCATGATGTACTCCCCGACACGTACCGCTTCTATCTCCTCGCGGGTGAAAGCTTTGATTTCCCGGATACCCGAGAGATTGTCATTGAGCGTAGCGTTGAGTTCTCCCAGTTCCTTCTGTCGGGACCGAAAGGCAGGGAGCACATACTTGGCGAAGCCCCTCATCCCAAACACCACCAGAGGCACCGGGATCATGCTCAGCAGCGCCAGCCTCCAGTCCAGGCTGAAGAGCACTGCACCCACTCCTAAGAAGGTGAGAGAGTTCACGAGCGTATCAGGCACCGCATGGGCAATGAGCGTCTCCAGCTTGTCAGAATCGTTGATCACACGCGACATCAACTGGCCCGTCTGTTTGTCCGCGTAGAACCGCAGTGACAGTTGCTGCAGATGCTCATAGACGTGGCGTCGGCAGTCCGCGACAACGCCCCAGCCCGCCACGTGCGCCATGTAGCTCCTGATGAACTGCAATACAGCTCGCAGGAGGTATGTTCCCAGAGCCAGCAGTGCCAGGCGAAGCATGGTGTCCAACCCCGCCTGCGCCCCGGCCGGGTGCTGTACCTCCGCGATCATCGCCCGGATGATCCAAGGGATCACCAGTCTAGCGCCCACCAGAAGCACCATGCTGACGACAGTCAGAACCAGGGGTTTGACGTACTTCCTGGCGTACACCAGCACGAATCTGAATGTCTTCATCGACTCTCTCTCCTCAACGAGTTCCTGCCCCTTCGCCCCGGCACTCTACTTACCCTTTTCCCCAGCCGAAAAAGGCTCCCGCACCGGCTACTCCGTGGGGCGAACCTTGTGCCAAGATTATACCATGGAGTCAGGGCTTCACAAAGATGGTCAGGGGCAAGCGCAAGGCAATCGCATTAGACCCTTAGGATTTCTTCGCGGTTCCGAGAACTCCAGAGAGCTGACCACCCACTGCCCAAGACCCTGGAGTTATTTCCCCGCCCCCGAAAATCCTAAGGGTCTTTCGGATTGACTACGACACCTACTTGGTGTATCATACGGACGTCCCAATCCACCGCCAAGCGAAAGGACAACCCACAAGATATGAAGAACCAAGCCAAACATACGGATATGGTCTATCGTGAAGTCCAGCAGCTTCGACAGGTCTGGCTCTGGGTGGTCGTCTTGATCGCCGCCGGGATCATGTGGTACGCCGCGGTGAAGCAGTTGCTCCTGCACACTCCTGTTGGGAGCCAACCCATGCCTGACGATAGGCTGATCGTCTTCTGGCTCCTCTTTGGCATCGGCCTGCCTGCCCTTCTCATCTGCGCCAAACTCGTGACCGAAGTCCGCGATGACGGCATCTACCTTCGTTTCTTTCCGCTCCAGCTCAAGCCCAAGAAGATAGCCTTTGCGGAGCTGAAGAGCTGCAAGGTGAAGACCAACAAGCCGATCCTGGACCGCGGTGGCGGGGGAAGCCGACGCGCCAGCAAGGGGAAGACCAAGACCGCCAGTGGCCGAAACGGCGTGGAGTTGCACTTCCGGGACGGCGAGCAGTTCCTCATAGGCTCCTTGCAACCCGAGGAGCTCTGCCAAGCGATTCGGGCCAAGCTCGGCAAGCGTCTACGCACAACGGACGCCTAGCAACTCTGAATGAGCTACCACCGATCCGATCTGACTGAAGTCTCCATCCAACACCATCAATTCGGAGCAAGTCTCATGACTAATAAGAAACGCGACTGGCGACACTTCGCTCTGCTTCTCATTGACGTACAGCAGGACTTCTGGCCAGAGCGAATGGCCGAGAGTTTCTCCGATTTTCCTGCGAACATCACCCGGCTCTTGACCCTTTGTCGCTCCGAGGGCATAGAGATCGTCCACCTGCACGCCAGCTTCAAACCAGACATGTCCGACTGGATGCCGAGGTACAAGCTCCTCGGGCGCATACCCTGCATTGAGGGGACAGCAGGGGTAGAAACGCTGCCCTTTGCCCTCGACGAGCCCGGCGAAAAGGTGATCATCAAGCAAACGTTCGACGGCTTCCATGCCCCTGAGCTTCTGCCGTATCTAGAGCGAAAGCGATTCGTCCTGACTGCCGGGTTGGTCACGTCCGTCTGTGTGTTCTTGACCACGGCCTCGGCTACCCAAAAGGGTTTCCTGACTGCGATGATAGAGGATTGCTGCGCCGACCAGCCGGAATCGCACGAGCAGACGCTGGACAGGTACCAATTCATGTTTGAACGGGTAGCATTAGACCAGATTCCCGAGCGTCACTCCCAATGGCTGGCCAGCCTGAAGAGACCTGCTGAACTTGGTGAAACGAAAAACGGTATTTAGCGTATAGTAACATAGAAGCACGAGCGGACATGAAACGAAGAGCCTGAGTATCCGGAGATTACGGCAAGAATACGTAGATCCACATACAGAACGGAGGGCGTCTTGAGCACAGTCATCCAGGTAGAGCACCTGTGCAAAGTATACGGTGACACGGTCGCCGCGGACGACATCTCCTTCGAAGTCGAAGAAGGGGAGATATTCGGCATCGTTGGGCCCAACGGAGCGGGCAAGACCACGACGGTCGAGTCTCTTATCGGCCTGCGCCGGCCAGACAAGGGCACCATACGCGTCCTAGGGCTGGACCCAACACAGGATGAGGACGCGCTGCAACAGCGGATCGGGATCCAACTGCAGGAGGCAGCTCTTCCCAATCTCATAAAGGTGTGGGAGGCGCTGGATCTATTTGCCTCATTCTACATGCGGGCTGTGGATTGGCGACCGCTGCTCGACCAGTGGGGTCTCTCGGAGAAGCAGAACGCCAGAGTCGGCCAATTGTCTGGTGGGCAGAAACGGCGTCTCTTCATTGCCCTTGCTCTGGTCAACGACCCGGAAGTGGTCTTTCTCGACGAGTTGACTACCGGGCTGGATCCTCAGGCGCGTCGCAGCTCATGGGGCCTGCTGCGATCCATTCGTGATCAGGGCAAGACGGTTGTTCTGGTAACCCACTTCATGGATGAGGCGGAAGAGCTGTGCGCCCGCGTGATGATTATCGATCATGGTCGCATCGTGGCCCTGGATACACCGAAGGCTCTCATACAGCAGGTGCGGGCTGAGAGTCAGGTATCTTTCACAGCCCCCCCAGACTTTGATCCCAGCTCGCTGAAGACCCTGCCCGGTGTCAGCCGCGTCACCGAGGAACGGAACAAGGTGTCAGTTTTCGGCGAAGGCGCTTTGCTGGCCCATGTGGCCACTGCCCTGGCACAGCAAGACTTGGCACCCGGCGACTTGCGATCAGTACAGGCAACTCTTGAAGATGTGTTTCTAGCTCTCACTGGTCGCGAGATCCGTAGCTAATGACAAACCCTGAAGTGCGCCAAGTGACAGAGGGTACGACCGCAGGCCCTCCATTTCATCGGCGGACTCAGCGGTATACAAAGGAGGCTAACCATGCGTGCATTGCGAAAATTGGCCTGGGTTGAGTTGAAGCTGTACGTGCGTGAGCCAATTGGAACTTTTTTCACGCTTGTTTTCCCGCTCTTGTTGCTCTTTCTCTTTGGCACCATCTATGGCAATGAACCCAGTGAGTTCCTGGGCGGCCGTGGCAGCGTGGACAACTCCGTGCCCGGCTACATTGGCATCATCATTGGAACTGTTGGCATGCTGAGTCTGCCAATCAGCCTGGCCAGCTATCGCGAGCAGGGCATCTTGCGCCGTTTCCGGGCCACGCCATTGCATGCCCTGGTGGTGATGGGGTCGCGGGTGATCGTCAGTTCGATCATGTCGTTGATTGGGATAGTACTGCTCTTCCTGGCCGGACGCGCTATCTATGGCCTGATGATCCCCATCGCGCCACTGGGGGTTATCCTCGCAACAGCCCTGAGTGCGATCAGCTTTTTCGCCATCGGGTTCGTTCTAGCGGGCCTGTTGCCCACCGCCAATGCGGCCCAAGTAGTTGGCATGGCACTATTCTACCCGATGATGTTTCTCTCTGGTGCCGGCCTGCCTCGACAGATGCTACCCGATCTCCTGCTGAAAATCGGCAACTTCCTGCCTCTCACTCACGTGGTTACTCTGATCCAGGACCTCTGGATGGGCGATGGTTGGAACCTAACTTCGCTGGCAGCGCTGGCTGGTACGCTGGTGGTGGGTCTTGTGGTGGCGACCCTAACCTTCCGCTGGGAGTAGCACACTGTGGTGTGTCCCTGAATGAGGATGTGCTGCTCCAGGTGGTGGAGCAAGACGACAAGCAGCGGTACTCGCTCAGCGAGGACGGTCGCAGGATCAGCGCCAATTACGGGCACTCAATCCCTGTCGATCTTGGGCTTGAGCCACTCGCGCCACCCGAGTTCCTGTTCCACGGAACGGCCACTAGATTCCTGGAGGCCATCAGGGCGGAGGGCCTCGTTCCGAGTTAGTGCAACTACGTCCATCTGTCTCCCGCCGAATCCACGGCGGTCACTGTGGGCCAGCGCCACGGCAAGCCCATCGTTCCCACGATCCAGGCTCGTTGTATGCACGAAAACGGGCACCGGTTCCACCGTTCCACCGGTGGCGTCTGGCTAACGAAGGAAGTGTCTGTCGAGTACATCCTGTTTCCGGAGCACTGACATTGGGAGCTGCTCACCGCGCACGTTCGCGCCGATCGTTTCGTGGAAGGTCACCTGGCAGGTCTCTTCCAGAGCGGGCACGTTACAGCCATACTCCGCCGCCTCAAGCATATTCGTGACAGCATGGCAGGTGACGACTCGCAACACCACATGAGGCCAAGCCCTGGGTCCTAGAGCAGCATCTGGTCGAGTCCCAGGAGAGAATCCGAAGCCAATGTCAACACTTGCGAAGTACACCAGATACACATTTCAGGGGCGCTCAGGATACATCATAGCTCATTGCATTCTGGAGCCAGTTGGTGTAGACTATGCATAAGCACGTTGTCCTGACCGACCCTATCTGGTCACGCCAAACATAGTAGGCGGCTGATGATGATGAACTCAAGGTATATCGGGTGGTGAAAGCGCTACCTTTAGGATAGTGCAATCGGAACAGCAGGAGGAGACTATGTCCCATACGTCTATCAGTGACGAGCAAAGCAAGGAGCTACTCAAGGAAGCCATCTTTGAAGCTCTCCAGGAAAGGGAAGAGTGGTTCTCCGATCTGTTCGCAGAGGTCATAGAGGATTTCGCCCTGGTGAAAGCCATAAGAGAAGGTGAAGTTGGAGAGCCGGCCACCAAAGAGGAAGTCTTCGCCATTTTGCAGGGTGAGCCATGAAGGTCAACTTCAAGAGAAGCTTCACTAAAGACCTGAAGGGCATCCAAGATAAGGCACTGCTGCGACGGGTGAAGGAGGTAATTGAGCTAGTCGAACGGGTACAAGACCTCCAAGAGGTCAAAGGTGCCAAGAAGCTTAGAGGCGGGGACCGTTACTATCGCATTAGGATAGGGGAATACAGACTGGGCATAGTCTCGGAAGAGAGGAGTGTGACTTTCGTAAGGTTTCTGCATCGAAGAGACATCTACAGATACTTCCCTTAGGCGGCTGAAGGAGGATTGATCACAACATGAACGCAGAGCAGACACCTACGCAGTCCACCCAAGGTCCGTCGCCGGTCACAGCCAGCCCAAAACCCGTAGTGATAGACTCGGACGTGAGCCCCGACGACTGGACGGCGCTCCCCTACCTGCTGCAGCACCCGGGCGTGGACGTGAAGGCCATCACCGCCAGCGGGACGGGGGAGGCACACTCTGGCCCGGGAGTGCGCAACGTGCAGGGTCTGCTGGCCCTGGCCGGAAAGCCAGACATACCCGTGGCTGGCGGCAGCCCGACTCCGCTGCAGGGCAATCACTCCTTCCCCAGCCTAATGCGCTGGGCCATCGACCACCGGATGGCCCTTCGCCTGCCTGCCAATCCGCGTCCACCCTCGCCCAAGACAGGCGTCGAGCTGCTGGCCTCTGCTATCCTGGATTCGCCGCAGAAGGTGACGATGATCACCTTTGGACCTCTGACGACCCCGGCAGAGCTGCTTCAGACCCATCCTGAGGTCATCGACAACCTAGAGATGGTCTACAGCATGGGCGGAGCGATAGACGCCCCCGGCAACATCCGCGAGTTGCGCCCCTTCTCCAAGAACACCGTGGCCGAGTGGAACATCTACGTTGATCCTCGCGCCGCAAACGTGGTCTTCGAGTCGGGAGTCCCTTTCACTCTTGTGCCCCTGGATGCTACCGATCGCATCCCCACCACCATGGCCTTCTACCAACGCCTTCAGGCGGACCGGACCACTCCGGCGGCGGAGTTCTCCTACAAGACCCTGGGCCGTATGAAGCTGGGGATTCGCTTCAACCGCTGCCTCCTGTGGGACCCCATCACGGCTGCCGTGGCCGTCGACGAGAGCCTGGGCACCTTCGAGATCCACAATTTAAGAGTGATCGAAGAAGAGGGGCCGGAGAGCGGTCGAACCCTCGCCACCACCGACGGCCCCAGCGTACGGGTCTGTACGACAGTCGATGCCGCACGCTTTGAGCAGACCCTGCTGGGCACACTAAATGGTCGCCCGCCGACGTCGGTGGACAGAACCACACATTCCGCCGGCACAGCCCATACACAAACCGATTGAATAACAGGACTTACGCAGTTGAGGTGCCCGGCACTTGGAACCGTCTCTTGAAAAGCGAAAACCAAAGTTTTCAACGTCTGCCGGAGCACTGATACACCCGTTCGTAAGTGCCGGGCACCTTTCAGTCTCGAACTGCGTAACTCCTGTGAATAAGCATTCCTCCACTTTTTCACCCACCCCTCATTGCATTTCGAGGTCTATTGGTGTACACTATGGGCTAGTATGATGCTTACTCACTTCTTCAAATGAAGTGTGCCATAGCGATAGAACTCAAGGAGATGGTCATGAACTGGCAGGACTACATCACGGTCGATCCGATGGTCTGCCATGGAAAGGCGTGTATCAAGGGCACGCGAATCATGGTATCAGTCGTGCTCGACAACCTGGCTGCTGGTGTCACACGGGATGAGATACTGTGTAGCTATCCATCGCTAAGCCGTGAGGCAGTACAGGCTGCCATGGCCTATGCGGCAGAGCTTGCACGAGAACGGGTTGTGGCCGTACCAGCGTAGGATGACAAAGTGGAATTCAAGATTGACGAGAACCTACCGATCGAGGTAGCGGAGTTGCTGCGTCAGGCAGGCTACGGCGCGACGACGGTGTTGGAACAGAATCTCGGCGGGAGAGCCGACTCCGATGTGGCGTCAGTCTGCCAGCGAGAAGGATACGCTCTCGTGACGATGGACATGGACTTCGCTGACATCCGGGCCTATCCGCCAGAGCAGTACCCTGGAATCATCGTGCTGCGACTGAAGCAGCAAGCTGAGCAATGGGCCCGTGAGAAAGTGTGTTGGGCAGTTCACGTACGCTCCAATGTCGTCCGCAAGGACGCTCACGCCTTCTATGAAACGATTGGCTACCGCCGTATCAAGACCCAGTTCACCTTCCGCAAGGCTCTGCACCCTCACCGGAACAAGGACATCCCGTGCAACCCAGAACCCGCGTTGTAGTGCTCGATGACGATCCGACTGGCATCCAGACCGTCCACGGGTGCCTACTTCTCACTCAGTGGAATCGATCCACCGTCGAGCTGGCCTTCGAAGACGACTGCCCCTTCTTCTACGTCCTCACCAACACGCGCGCCTACACCACAGAAGAAGCCCGCGAGATCACCCGATCGATCATGAAAACAATTCTCGAAGTCAACGGAAAGCATCAAGACACCTTGATCTTCATCAGCCGGTCCGACTCGACGCTCCGCAGCCACTTCCCCGCGGAAGTCGACGAGATCACCCGCCTCCTTGAGCAGCAAGAAGGCACAAGGCCGGATGCCACCTTCCTGGTGCCTGCCTTCTTCGAGGGCGGGCGGGTGACATGCAACGATACCCACTACATTCGCGAAGGCGACAGGTTCATTCCCACCGCCGAAACCGAGTTTGCTCGAGACTCGGTCTTTGGATACAGCACGTCCTACCTCCCGGGCTACATCGAAGAGAAGGCCGGGGGCCGGGTTCTGGCAAGTACGGTGCGCTCCGTGACCCTGGACATGCTGAGAGACCCCGAACCTGCCCACCTCGCTGACTGGCTGAGAAGCCTGAACGATAACACCTGGGCAGTCGTGAACGCCGAGTGCTACGAGGATTTGCACCGCTTCACCGAAGCCCTGCGACAACTGGTCGAAACCGGTAGACGCTACGTCTTCCAAAGCGCCGCGTCACTGGTCAAGAGCCTCACCGAGACCCCAGACCAGCCCCTTCTGGGAGCGGAGATCGCCACTGGCGCTCAGCCCGGCTTCTTCGTAGTCGGCTCCCACGTACGCCTGATGACCGCCCAGTTGCAGGAACTCCTGGCCTGTTCAGACGTCAGGGGCATCGAAGTGGACGTGCGGCAAATCCTGAATGATCGCGAAGCCACCATGGGAACGGTGCTCCGAGAGGTGCGCAAGCTGTCGTCTCAAGGTACCACCCCCGTCCTCTATACGAGCCGTCAGGAGATGCGCTTCTCCTCCGTGCAAGAAAGAATGGAAGCGGGGCAGCAAATCTCGGACTTCCTCTCATCAGTGGTGCAAGCTCTTCCCTACTTGCCATCCTATCTTGTGGCCAAGGGAGGCATCACTTCGCATGACGTCCTGGCCCAGGGACTGGAACTTGTGACGGCCAGGGTGCTCGGCCAGATCCTGCCCGGAGTCCCTGTGGTCAAATCGCCACCGGATCACCGGTTCGGGGAGATGCCCTACGTGGTCTTTCCGGGGAACGTGGGAGGTCCCGATGCTCTCAGGCAGGTTTACGAGAAACTGAACCCAAACATTCGGGAGAACCGGCAATGCGCCTGCACAGGGTAGGAGCCCAACCCCCGTTGGGCGAGAGCCCCACCAGACTCGGGCCAACGCTGGACACCTGGTGCGTCTGGGCGACCGAATGCGCCGAAATACGGAAGCACCGTAACACACGCAAAGGAGGAAAATGCGATGCGTCGACTGACCCGCAAAGAGAGGCTGGCCGCCGAGGTCTTTGGGTACAGCTACGCCCACTACCAGGACCATCTGGATGATGGCAACATCCGCTTCGAGGAACTGATGCCAGACGATGTGGACACGTTGGAGAAAGCAGAGCAGCAGGCCTGGGACTC
>JAKLPW010000002.1 GCA_022013675.1 Anaerolineae bacterium
AATGACATAAGAAAGAAACAGCCACCGCCAAGCGGCGCATGATGGACTTCCTGGAGAGGCAAAGAAAGATGGCAGTCAAGACGAAGCCCTACGAGGAACTGAAGCAGCGGTCCCTTCGCGACCCCAACGTCAAAGCGGCGTACGACGCCTTGGAGCCTGCCCACCAGGTAGCCCGATTGCGCATCATGCGCGGATTGACACAGCAGGAGCTAGCCGACCTGGTGGGCACCAAACAGCCCAGTATCGCCCGCCTCGAAAGCGGCAGCGACTTGCCCCGGCTCTCTTTCCTGCGACGGGTCGTAGAAGCCCTCGGCGGGCGAGTGACCATCACCATTGAAGCAGATCCTGAGACCACCACAGCCGCCGATGCTGGGGTTACAGCGTAGGTTTTCCGTAGGCTTTCAGATCAGCCACTCCCATCGAGTGGAGTCGCGGTTTGTCCTGCCAATCAGTCTATTCGTGTCCCATGCTCTCCCGGCGCTAGCTCCCGCACGAAGGGCTGCATCTGTGTTGTGTATGCCAACGCAGCCCGCCCTGTAAGCAACAAGTGATCGGCCGAGGCTGTTTGTGGTCGGAACCGTAAGCATTGACAACCGCTATGTTGTGTTGTATTATAGAGATAGGAGCTATTTCTCACAATCAGGAGAGGCAAGATGGGGATTGAGTACACGTGGGACGTAGAGAAGACCATCGAGGTGCTTCTCTACATCGCAGAAAGGTGCCCGGATCAGTACACGGCTCTTAAAGTCCTGTACTTCGCGGACAGGATGCATTTGGAGAGATACGGGCGTCTTATTTGCGGCGACAGCTATGTGGCAATGAGGTATGGCCCCGTCCCCAGTGGGGCATACGATCTGGTCAAACTCGCAGGTGGTCACCACTACTGGTTGCTCGAAAACATCTCTGTCGAAGAGGCTTTCTCACTACAAGGCAATAGCATCGTTCCGCATCGGCCGCCGAACCTTGAGTATCTGAGCGAGTCAGATATCGAATGTCTCAATGAGGCAATCGAGAGGTTCGGCAGTCTGTCCTTCAGCGCACTGAAGAAGGCAAGCCACGCCGATCCCGCCTACCAGGGAGCGGATCGCAACGATTTCATCTCACTCGAAACGATCGTCAAGACCCTGCCCGATGGTGAACTGCTTCTAGAATACCTCACAGACAACTAGGCCACATGGTCACCATCTATCAGCCCGCTGCACAAGAAATTGATACAGGACGCCTTTGAGTAGTCCTGTTGCGCTCGGCCCCCCTCGTCTCACCCTGGACAACTGCTTGCCCGGGCGGTGGGGGTACCACTCACGCGCTGGGCGACCCGTGTCCCATGCTTTCCCGGCGCTAGCTCCCGCACGAACCACAGACTGGGCTGAACCAGACCCTGCCTGACCGGGCAGGGTTGCGCATGACCACGCATACCAACGCGGCCTGCCCTGGAAGCAGGTTGAGAACGTCACCCTTGCGTCCTTTTCGCCTTGGCGTGAGTCTCTAACCCTCACCCCAAACCGCCAATCTCGCTAAGAACCCAAAGCACAGGCTGATGAGACACGGACAATGAGCCGTTCTTGAATCCGTGTCCAATCCAAGATCTAACTCACAGGCTGAAGAGCCCCCACCCTAACCCTCCCCCGTGCGAAAAGCACGTACAAGGGAGGGGACCGGACCCGGTTCCTCCCCTTGCCGGTGCCTGCCCTGAGCGTAGCGGAGGGCCTGCGGCTGGGGGGAGGTTAGGTGGGGGGCCCAGAGCGTAACGACTCTGCGCTTTTGAGCCTTTGCGTGATTCTACCCAATGGCACGCCAGGCTACGCAACACACGACCTCACGAGTAGGGCAACGGATGTGTGCGGGAAAGGACAGAAGACCATGAATCCCTTCAAGATAGGTGACAAGTATCAGAACCGCGACGGAGAGTACGAGGTCATCAGTATTGATGGACCCAAGATGGTCATTCGGTACTCCGACGGTCGAGTTGTCGAGACCACAGTGCAGATGCAGGAACGCATCCGTCGCAATATACAGCTTGATGAGAACACACCCAGAGAGGTCGAGGGGTCGCGCAGATCCCACCCGAAGAAACGTCGGTCGGACAAGAGAGGGCAGAGCTTCGAGGGCCTGCAATCTGATGATTTTCAGAAAGGGGTGGCTGGTACATCCTGGCGCTCTCGCGAAAGCCTGGGTGGTTTGCTGGCGCGGAAGTTATCAAACACCACCGGCCAGGAATTTCAGTCATACTCCATCTACAGACGGGCCGAGTTGCACATCGCGCAGCCAGGGCACTATCATAAGAGCATCAGATGGCGAGAAGGGAAGTTCGTGCTCAAGCTCGATTCAGAGCGCGCCTGGTATGGTTTCTACATTGAGAGAAGCGACGAGACCATAGACGATACCTGGGACTGGCAGAGGTTCATCGCCAGTTTGGGTGGCGACGAGGCACTACAGCGCAGCGTTTGGAGTGCCATGACCGAACTTGACTTGCACTGGGATGTCTACTTTGAGAGCGAGACACTGCTGGTTGCCCGGGTTACGCCGGCGGACGGTGGGCTGAGGTGGGAGCCTACAGACGAGACCGATAGCGAGACAATGTCATGGCCCGACTTCGCTACCAGACTGAGCGACTTGCGGCCCGGATCGTGGTGTGATCTGTACTTGTGCAAGTACATGGTCAAGGATGATGCGATTACGGCTGGAATGGGTTTGGCCGATGAAGTGACGCGGATCTACCAAACGTTGATACCGCTGTATCGGGCCAGTGTCGGTTAGTCCCGCGAGTGAATTCGCGTCTGGTACGGAAAACACGTTCAAACGTGTTGATTGGATGATGCCGTAACGCGATTCATCGCGTTTTGCGTAACAGACGGGCAATTCATTGGCCGGTGGTGTCTTGCCTACGAAAGCGGTCTCCGACAGGGCATTAACGCTTGACAATATTAACGTCACTAGGAGCCAACTATGAGTGATCAAAGACTACCACCCATTCACCCTGGAGAGATCCTCCTGGAGGAGTTCCTGAAGCCTATGGGGATCAGCCAGTACCGCCTGGCCAAGGATATCAGCGTGCCTCCGCGGCGGATCAATGAGATAGTGCATGGGAAGCGGGCCGTTAGCCCAGACACGGCGCTGAGGCTATCTCGCTACTTCGGCCTGTCTGAGCGATTCTGGATCAACCTTCAAGGCCGGTACAACCTGGAAGTCGAAAAGGATCGGCTGAAGGATCGACTGGATGACGAGGTGAGAGTTCTCGCTGCTATCCAGTGATTAGAAGGCCACGGTTGGTAGAAAGAAAGAGATAACCACCGCCAAGCGGCGCATGATGAACTGCCTGGAGAGGTGAAGGTAGATGGCAGCCAAGACGAAACCCTACGAGGAACTGAAGCACCGGTCCCTGCAGGACCCCAACGTCAAAGCGGCCTACGACGCACTAGAGCCTGCCCACCAGGTTGCCCGACTACGCATCATGCGCCGCACATGCGCCGCATACGCGCATTGACTTAACAGGAGCTAGCCGACCTCGTGGGCACCAAACAGCCCAGCATTGCCCGCCTCGAAAGCGGCAGCGACTTGCCCCGGCTCTCTTTCCTGCGACGCGTGGTAGAAGCCCTCGGCGGGCGAGTGACCATCACCATTGAAGCAGATCCTGAGACCACCACAGCAGCCGATGCTGGGGTTACAGCGTAGGTATTCCGTAGGCTTTCAGAACAGCCACTCCCATGGAGTGGCCGTCGCGGATTGTCCTGTCAATCCCGTAAATCCTGTCAAACACTCCGTCTCACTCCTCCCTCCACTCGAAACGCAACTCCATCTCCCGCCCACAGACCCACCCCATCGCGTCTATCGGCATATGCCCGGTGGCCGAGGATGAGAGGATGAGATTGACACTCTGTCC
>JAKLPW010000162.1 GCA_022013675.1 Anaerolineae bacterium
AGTTGTGACGATTACCTGGGCGAATCGGCTGACATCGCCGTGGGGACTATCGGAGCACAACCAGGCTACGCCACACTCATAGCCCGCACACCGGCGGGCGAGATATTCGTACGGAACGCCGTCGAATTTGGTCTGCTGGAGACAACAACTCAGGTAGACGAAGCGGCGCTGCATTCAGCCAAAACGGAAAAAGATCGTCGAGCACGTGCCCAGGCCTTCGACGAGGTCCGCATCCTGATGCTGGATGCCCTCGACAATCCGAAGAAACGAGCGCAGGTCAGAAAGCAATTTGTCAACCTGTACGGGCTACCACAGGTGAAAACCTCGAACTCGAAGAGGGAGGAATGTGATGTCTCTTGTAGTGGATGCTAGTGGACGCAATTTGCGATCCGTCAGCACAGAATTGAAGAAAGCAATCGTCAAAGAGCCGGTGGTCATCCAAGGAGCGGCCCATCTGCATGGTCTGGTAGCTGGCCTAAAGGACGGCGAGGTGACCATTCAAGGGGACAGTGGCGACTACCTGGGCGTTCTCAACAACGGCGCGACGATCCGTGTCACGGGGAACGCCGGTCGCTATCTGGCCGACAACATGACGCGGGGTACCATCATCGTCGAGGAAGATGCCGGCTACGGCGTAGGGCAGTATTGCTACGGTGGTACCATCGTAGTCCATGGCAACGCCGGTGACTTCACTGCCGTGATGAACAAGGGGGCCACCATAATCGTGGAAGGGAACGTGGGCGTCGAAGTCGCGACCTACATGCTGGCTGGCGACCTGATCATCGTGGGTGATGCTGGAGAAAACCTGGGCAATTATCTCATCCGTGGCAACATCTACATAGGTGGAAACTGGGCCAGTCTGGGACACAACACGCTGCTGGAAGAGATGACCCAAGCGGATCTGACAAAGCTTCGCGATCACTTCGACAGATTCGGCATTGAGGCCGATGTCAAGACTTTCAAGAAGATCGTCCGTTTGTCGGAAAAGCCCTTCTACAGCGCAAAAAAGCCCATCCAGATTGATAACCCTAGGACAGGGATACCACACGACGAATTGAAGGAGGCACCTCATGCCACCAGTTAACGGGGCCTTCTGTGTATCCGTAATGAAAGACCGGTGCATCAACGCCAGAATGTCTGGCAAATGCGCCACCTGCGTCGAAGTATGCCCTTACGACGTATACGCTATCGACGACACAGGCCACGTCCGTGTCCAGAACTACAACGCCTGCGTCGGCTGCCGTATCTGCGCCGAGTTCTGTCCGGAGGATGCCATCCGCATCAATCCCGCCGAATCGGAGTTCTTGGTGCGCTCTCCGTGGACCTTCTCTCAGATAGAGGAGATTCACCACAAGGCACAAACCGGTGACTACATGCTACGCGGCTTCGGCACCATGGGCTTTGCGCCTACTTTTGACAACATCACCATCGTGCCTTCCCAGATCGCCTCTCCCTCCCCCCGCGACAAGTATCGGGAGGAGTGTAACCTGGAAGTGGTCATCGGCGAGGGTACCTGTGAAAATCCCGTACACATCGCCTACCCGCTCTTTTTTGCGGCCATGTCCTTCGGCGCGCTATCCAGGGAAGCCAGGATGGCGCTGGCTATCGGCGCCGCACAGACAGGGATCATGAGTAACACCGGCGAGGGTGGGTTGCTGAAGGATGAAACCTGGTTGATAAAAGGGTACGAGAACGAAGCACGTACGCTGAAGCGATGGGAGCCCGGCGGTCACCTGGTCGTCCAGTGGTCCACCGGACGCTGGGGAGTCTCAGCCGACTATGTACGATCCGGCGATGCGGTTGAGATCAAGATCGGCCAGGGAGCCAAGCCCGGCATGGGCGGCCACTTGCTAGGAGCAAAGGTCACCGAAGAAATTGCTGCCGTGCGCGGCCTCCCCGTCGGCAGCGACGCCCTTTCCCCGTGCCGGTACTACGACGTGCAGGACCTTGAGGATATGAAGCATATGGTCGTATTTCTGCGCGACGTAACCGACTACAAAGTACCCATCCTCTTCAAGCTCGGCCCCAGCCGTCCCTACGAAGACGTCCGGGCCTGCGTCGAGGCCGGTGCCGATGCCATCTCGATTGATGGGTTAGTAGGTGGCACAGGCTGTTCTCCGACAGTGGTGACTCAGGGGGTAGGCATCCCAACAGTAGCCCTGATCCCACCAGCCGTACGGGCCCTGAAGGATATGGGAGTTCATCGCAAGGTAAAACTCTTTGTCCTGGGTGGTATACGCAACGGGTTGGATGCATACAAGGCCATGGCCATGGGTGCCGACGGCGTCGGTTTTGGCGCGGCGGCCGAGATCGCCATGGGCTGCAGGGCCTGCATGGCCTGTCACACCGGTCGATGCCCGTACGGCATCACTTCGCAAGATCCCGAACTTCGTGCCCGGCTCGACCCTGAGGAAGCTGGCCAGCGGTTGGCTAACTTCATCAAAGCCACCGCTGAGGAGATCAAGATATTGACCATGCTTTCTGGTCACGACGATATCGGAGATTTGAGTAATGAGGACCTCCGGGCCACGGAGTTCAATACGGCTGCCATCACCGGACTCAAGCTGGTCGGCTACGAGAGAAGGCTGCCATGGTGGGAGAACGAGAGTTAAACTGGACACACAACGGATACAGATACCCAACACCCTGACAGGAGGCAATAGAAATGACTGCTATCACATTTGATTCCGCAATCGTGCAAAGAATGCTCGAAGATGCCATCGAGTCCTGCGCCAAGAAAACGGGACTCAAGGACCGAACACAGATCTTGGAGAAGATGCGCCGAGGGGATTGCGCTACTTGCGAATACCTGCGCTATGGTCTGGCCAAAGGAGTAGCTGAGTATCTTGGCTCGGTGGACGACACCATAAAAGCCATCTACATCTATGAGCCTGAGCACGCGACCAGCCTGGATGAGCCCATCCCTGATCGGCCTAGCCTCTCACCGGGCATCAGCCTGATCGCCTGGGTCAGTCGCAAGAGCGCCGCCCTGTCGTCGGTCGTGGCATCGGTAAGCGCGGCTCTGGCGCAGGAGTGCAAGCAACTCGCCTGTCCCAAGGCCAACGCGCTATGCTACCAGCTCGATGTTCAAGCAACCGACGACGATGAGGTGCAGAGGCGGGCCGGTTACGGTGCTCTAATCCACTCTCTCTACGTGCGCCCTACGGAGATCTGGCGCAGGTAGGTCATGCTGCCGTGGGTGCACCCACCGGCCTTGAGCAGTGGCTTCGACTATCCTACTTCTTGTAACCGTTCAACCAACCACAGGTTGACCAAGGTCTCAGGTAGAATGCCGCGCTCGCGGGCCTGTGCCTCAATCCGCGCATAGACCTCCGGAACCAGTGTTACACGCCGTCTACGGCTGGCCCTGACTTCAAACTCAACTTCATGGGTCTGATCCCAATAGTCGGCCAGACTGTGAGTATCCCAGAAGTCCGCTATCTCTTCCAGCGCTCGTGCCCTTGAGATGCTGGTGACTCGTATATCATCATTTTCGTTCATAACGCCTTCGTTCCTTCTTATCCATATCTCGCCCACTCAAGATCAAAGCGGTATTG
>JAKLPW010000163.1 GCA_022013675.1 Anaerolineae bacterium
GGTTTAGCCCCGCGTCTCCGATCTGCACAGCGTGATCCGAGGCTGAAGCCATCGGTCTGAAAGGGCGAAGCCCTACGGGCTGGATTCTAGCCTCGAAGAGGCTTTGCTCTTTCAGCGTGGGGGTTTAGCCCCGCGCTGCTGCTGCGTACAACGTCAAGGGAATCCCCTTTCAGTCCAAGTCATACTCCGGCCCTGACTCGAATAGTGCCAATTGCCGTGGCCCTCCTGGATCATCGGGATCGAATGTGCGGGGCATGATGCTCTCGGTGACGATACCACCCAGGCGGTTACTGGTCTTCATGATCGCGGGAATGCAGTACTCCACGCCCGATTCCCTCACCTGCTGGCCGTTGAAGCGCAGGACTGACCAGCCCAGCCCCGTCAAGTCGTTGTCGCGCTGATTGTCCAGAGGGATGCGGGCTGGGTCAGCGTGCCAGGTATCGCCATCGGTCTCCACGTCTATCTTCCCCTTGTCGCAGAAGACGGCGAAATCCAGAGCGTACTGCCGGTTCTTGGCCTTAACAAAGAACTGCCGCTCAGCGGCGATCTCGTATCTTTTCAACTCAGCCCACAGTCGATCTTCCAACGGGCTCTCGTCGTAGAGATCGTTGATCTCAGCCGCACGCGTAAACTTGAGCCAGGTAGTTGGAATGAACACAATCCGTCGCCACCGGGGGCTTAGAATAGGGCCAGGCAACCGCTCCAGTGGCGAAAGTATCAACTGGTAGTAGCGCTTCTCACTCTTCTCCTCGTAGGGCTCCTCAGGGAAAAGCTGCCAGCGAGAAACCTGGCGGATTTCGAGAACTCGGGCGTAGTAGCTAACAGCATGGGCCTCTTCGCCAAAGACCTTGGTCTGATAGAAGGCCATCCATCGGGGAGGCCAGCGGTCCTTGAGTAGGTTATTCGCACTGCGCACGGGGATGCGGTACCAATGCTTGTCGCGCGCAATGGCGAAGTCCAGCAGGTTGTTCATGATGGCGACCAGCACTTCGCCCCGAGATTCGGTCTGGTACTCCATTGGGTTCCTCATCAAACGTCAGAGTCGGCGCTCGCTTGCAGCCAAGCGGTGGCCCGCATCAGCGGTGGGTCGCATCAATAGAGAATCTCATCGGCATAATGATCAGCATGATACTCTCTCAGGCAATCCACACAGACTAACAGCGGCCGCTGTTCCTCGTTCGAGCACTCGAGGCAGATCCAGGTGGCAACGGTTTTGTTTCCCTGTTCCTTGCAATGCTCACAGTCGCGATAGCGTGGCTTGTTCTGACCGATCTGGCGAGGATACTCGATACCCTCCCCCGGCTCCTCGATAGCCTCCAGGGAGAGCCGGTGCTTTATACAATCGCCGAAGTCGTAGACGTACTCCAATCGTCCCCTTACATCTAGGCCCAGATGACTCACCAGCGGCTCCCGTCCCTCTCCGCCGCCACCGAAGGGTTCGATATATCCCAATCCCACCGGCCGGTGTCGGCCACCGACGGGAAGATAGAACTCACTCAGATGATCGCCCCAGTCGTGCTTAAAGGCATCGCGCATCATATCGTCAAGATCTCCTAATGTCTGTAATCCCAGGATTTCCAGACGTCGCCAGAGGCCCTTGCGGTGCTTGAAAGCGGCTTTGAAACGATAGACCTTTGACTCTCGCTCACGGGCCAATTCCTCTTGCTGGGGCGATAGAGGGATAGGCCAGGTGGGGTCCGGGTCTTCCTCCAGGAAGCCGAAAGCGCTCCGGTTAATAGAGAGGGAGATTGAGTTGAAGAGTCCGAGCTGCAGCCGGTAGTCCTCTTCCACCACATCCGCCCAGTGGTCGCCCGGGTAGCCCTGGGGGTTGGAAAGACGGGTGTAGGCAGTAGGGATCACTTGAGTGACAGGGGCTTCCCTCAGCGAGCAGTTGAACACTAAATCGTAGATCAGATCAGCCAGTTCCCGGTTCTGGCGAGCAATGATATCCTCCTGCCGCTGGTCGGCAGGTTCGTGTTCCATGACCAGGTGCCCAGCGCGCCGGTCCAGGATGGTAACCAGGATGCTATCGCCGGCCTTCACATTCTGGGACGCCAACCAGTCTCGTAGGTCGAAGACTGGCATCTCCGCCTCGTGCGGGCCGAAAGGGGTATCCATCTGCACGGTGGCAGTGATGACCTGCATTGGCAGGGACTTCCCCTCCCCGTCCACGAAACGGAGGGCTTTTAGCGATTCATCCATCAGGGGTAGAAGGGGATGGAGCACGCCGGCAGATAGCCAGCCCTCCTCGGTTTCCTGAGGGGTTATCCAAGCGCGAAAACGGACGCCGTCCAAGACAGACCAGATGGGCGCGACAGTTTCCTGGTCAGGGAAGACTATCTCTCTCCCGCTGTGATAGCGCATCTCCTGTTTGATCGTGGTACGGGGGTTCTTGGCCCGCGAGGGCCACAATTCGAGCACCCGGTCTATGATCTCTTCCATCGGGGTCGGCCCCGTCAGTTCGTCCAGCACTTTCTGGACGGCTTCGCTCTTCGAAATGGGGTACGTTTTCATAACTCCCTCCTGGTGATAAACGCAATAGTAACGTGCGACACTGGAGTGCGCAGAGCAATTCCGGTCACAACCGTTTGGCGATCTCTCGCTCGTACTCCGGGAAGTAGCGGCTGATGATGGCGAAGTCGAAGGATCTCAGGATCGCCTCCTTGGGTTCACGCTCCAGAAGGAAGCGAAACGACTCGGTTACCAGCGTCTCGGGGCTGACCGTGCCCCCGGACAGCCGTTCGTAATCGGCCTTCCGAAGGGTCACGCGATGGTGGCTCTCCCCTCGCTCCTCCTTTACGGTTACCTGGAGCTCGTAGGCGTCATCGTGGTCTGTTCTTCGCACTTCGATGTTCGCCATTCCTGAACCTCCCCTCTATCGTGCTTGTCCTCAGCTTGCCGTTCAGCACCCGCGTCGTCGGACACACACCCATTAGCGCTGCGCAGCTCCCTGCTGCCGCGTGGGGTTCACCGTCGGGCAAGTTCTCCGATCGGGCCTGGATCAGTTTCGCATCCCTGACCTATGCATCGTCAAGTTTCAAGCAAGGCTGTCCGGTGACCAGTGGTCGGATTCCTTCCACAAAGGTTCTAGCGAAGGCCAGGGCTTGCTCTACTTCCTAGCGCGAGACCAGGCCCACGGTCTCATAAACGAGACGATTGCGCTTGCGCCGCATCTGATCAGACAAAGCAACCTGACGCTCGTACTCGGGTCCCAGGGCAAGTTCGCAGAAACGGACGACAGTGAGGTGCTGCTCCGGGCCACGAGCACGAAACCCCTCATGCAACATCAGTGCCCGCGCAGCCTGAAGTACGCCGTTGTAGATGATGTTGAACGTCCAATCCAGATCTTCCGGCAAGATCTTCTCCGCTGTGGCCAGATCTCTGGCAGCTACCTTGAGCAATCGTTCCACTTCCCGGGGCCTGGCCTGATAGGGCTTAATCCGGCGCTGTTCCAGTAGCTTGTCGTAGGGCATCCTTGTCTCCAATCAGCATGACCTTGGGACCAGCCAGCACGTTTTCTATGAATGGATCGCCATCCGCGATCCTTTGCGACAGTTCCGCCGATGTAAGAGCCAGGTAGTTGATTTCCCGCCCCAGTTGACCCTCCAGCCGGGCAATGATTTCTGACAACTCTAGCAGGTCTACCTCTCCCACCAACATTAGGTCCACGTCTGAAAGGGAGTCTTCCTCTCCAGCGGCCACAGACCCGTAGATGAAGGCCTGCTCGATAGTCCCCAGCTCGGCAAGACCCTCGCGCAAGGCGTCGCCCAGGCCGGTGGTTTTGAGGACGATGCTCTTCAGCTCGGGATAAATGGGGCAGCTCTTGTCAACAGCGTAGTACTTGATGTTTGCCTCGGGTTCGACTTCCAACAGACCGACGGATTCCAGCCGGTGTAGCTCACGCTGAAGGGCGTATGGGGATTCTTCCAGGAGGCGACTCAACTCACGCGTGTAGAAGCGGGTATCGGGGTTGGTCAGGAAGATGGTCAGTAGCTTCACTCGGACTCTGGACGAAAACAGTTGCCTGAGCATAGAACCACCTCAATGTACAAACAAGTTGTATCATCTCAATATTTCGGGGCATTAGATTCAGTAGATTTGAATTTGGGTTCGTAGTGCGCACTCTAGTGCGTTTTCACGGCGCTAAAGCGCCTACTGCGAATAGAATCCAAGTGATTGCCCCATTTTATTGAGAAGATACAACAAGTTGTACGATTGTACAAAATCTTTGTACATTATATCACATCGAGTCAGCCAGGGCAAGATTCTGTGAGGCCACACGACGAGTCCTGCTATCAGATTATGGTCATGCCCCCAACCAGCGCACATCGAACGCCGTTCCCGCCAGCCGACGTACCAGTGCCTCATCGGCGGTCACCAGCGGGAGGGACAGACGGCCGGACAGCGCCACGTATGCCGCATCATAGGCCGTGATGTCGTGGGCCACAGCAACCTTCAATGCCTCGTCCGCCAACTCCCGGGTCGGGATTGAGAGCAGACGAAGGTCGGTCAGGTCCGCTGCATCCTGACGAGCGCTTTCCAGAGGATAACCGAAGTGCCGCACGTATTTCCAGAGGACGTTCGTGCATTCGATGAAAAAGAGGTCCGGCACGTAGAACCGGGCTGGCGGATCGTCAGTCAGGTGAGCGAAGAGGGCATCGGCGCGGTCGGAGAGCGGCTCGATGACGAAGAGTTTAATGCCCACGCTAGCGTCTACTACGCAGTCCGGGCTCAACGTCCTCGGTCCTGACGCAGGAGAGTAGTGCTGTCGGGTGCCCCCGCCTCCGCTGGCTGGAAGGATCGCCGGAGGCGGATGGCCGCCAGCGTGGACTCTGGCGATGGCTTTGTCTCTTCCACCGCTCGGATGAGCAGGGTAATAACCTCCGCGCTAAGGGACCGGCGCTGTGCCTGAGCCTGGCGCTGAAGGCGCTCATACAGGTCCTCAGGAACATTCCGCACATGTAGGATGGGCATCGATTCTCACCTCCCATAGTTCATTCCATTATAGCATATTTGGTTGCATCTTGCAACCACCGGAATGTCTATCTCAGCACCTCCCGTACGTGCCCTTGCCATGCTCTACGCCGCACGATGTAGCGCGTTCCGTCCAACTCCTCCTCCGGCCGCAGCGCATCTGTAGAGAACTGGATCACGCAGGGCTACGGCTACCTAAGTATGCTTTTCAGTGCTCATGTTGAAGAGCAGCCTTCGACTTTCAGCCAGGAGAGACCGCGGGTTAGCAGCGCTACGACCTCGATATGCGCGGTCTGCGGGAACATATCCACGGGCTGCACTTCCTGCAACTCGTACCCACCGTTTGCGAGCACGCGCAGGTCTCGCGCCAATGTGGCGGGGTCGCACGACACGTATGCGATGCGGCGAGGAGTTCGCTCCATGAGTGCTTTAAGTACGGCGGGCTGGCAGCCCGCTCGTGGGGGATCGAGGATCGCCAGGTCTACGTGCGCCTCGATTCCTGGCAGTATCTCCTCCACGCGGCCCTCGTAGAAGCTGACATGCTCGAGGCCACCGGCGTTGAACCGAGCGTCCTCAATGGCGCTGGGGCTTTCCTCAATACCAATCACCTGGCTGACCTGACCGGCCAGGGCTAAGCCGAAGGTGCCTACTCCACAGTAGGCATCGAGCAGAACCTCGTCTCCTGTTGGCTCCAGATACCTCCGTACGACGCCCACAAGCTTCTCTGCCTGAGAGGTGTTGACCTGGAAGAAGCTGCCGGAGGAAATTCTCAGGCGCAGTTCCCCGAGACGCTCGTAGATGTGGCTGCTGCCAATCAGCACGGCGCTCCTTCCGTCGGCGAGAGACAAAACACAAGAAATAGTGGTGTCTGTCTCCAGTTCCGGGGGCTGGTCGTTGTCCATCTCGAAGATCAGCATGGCGTCTCCGGTCCGAGCCCCGCAGCGGAAAGTCAGTTGCCGTAAGGTGGGATCTCCTAGATCTAGCAGGTCGTACAGCTCTTGGAGCATTGGGTGAAGGATCATACAACTCTCGACAGGGATGATGCGATGGCTGGCTCGCGCTCTCAAACCCAGTCTCCTCAGCGAGTCGGTCCCGAAACGCATGTTGTTGCGGTAGAGCCAGGGCTCTTCCATGCCGATTGTCGGTTTCACGGGAGGCTTGGAGATCTTCCCGATGCGGGTGAGGACATTCGTGACGATACTTTGCTTGTACTCCAGTTGGGCGCTGTACTCCACGTGTTGCCAGTGGCACCCACCGCAGTCGCCGAAGTAGGGGCAGGGTGGATCCGTGCGATGTGAAGAGGTCGTGTGTATTTCGACCAGCCGTCCACGAGCGTAGCGCTTCTTGTCCTCGACGATCTCGACGGTCACCTCTTCGCTAGGAATACCGTAGGGTACGAAGATAACCTTGCCCTGATGTCTGCCCAGCGCATCGCCGCCGTGAGCCATGGCCTGGAGTGTGAATCGGATTCTGCTCAAAGTGATCGTTGCTCCTTACTGAGGGGGGGCGGATAAAGAGGCCAAAAAGGGAGCTTCTCCTGGTGCGATCAGGGAGGCCCCCATCCCCTCGATTCGAATCATAGTAAGAACCGCGGGGTGCTTCCCCCTGGCAGATAGAGGGCGCAGATAGATTACGCCGTCGCAGTTTTACTCTGCTGGGGACAGACCAGGGGGCCCCACAAACGATCAGCGAGTCCCCCTGGTGTCACCGCACGTCGAGCCCTTATTGCCCTGTCAATGCCGCCAGCACCCCTATGGTAAATGTGACCATCAGAAGGAACACGGGCACCAACACGGGCAAGAAGACCGCCAGAGCCGCGCGCCCGTTGTCGATCTCGTTTGCCACGGCGGTTGCCTTTACGTAGATGACTATGCCCCAGACGGTGGCAACGACCCATGCCAGGGTTCTGAGGCAGGCGATGGGATTCAAGACGCCAGCGATATGGGGTATGATGTACAAGGCGGTAGTGCCCAGCATTTCCTGGACCGTGGCACGTCCCCCCATTAACTTAGCCACGACGAAGACGATCAGGGTGAAGAACATCCATCCGCTGAGACGCAGAAGAGGAGCGGAGACCGTACTGCCCATGGCTCGGAGGATGTTCCCTGCTGGGCGTGGAAGCGGTGTAGGCAGTTGGTCTATGCTCTCCGCGATATCCAACCCTATACTCGTCCAATCCAGGATCATTTCCTCCAGCACTTCCATGTCCACATCCATGCCGGGCATGCTTCTGAAGGCGCGGCTGATCTCCTGCTCGATGGAGCGTCGTTGCGCGCTGAATGGTGGCGCTGTCAGACCCCCGACGAGTTGAACGGCCGATCCGACCAGGCTCACGATGAGTGAGACTATCACTATGAGCAGAACGCCCCGGGCGAACACGTTGTGAGAGGTCTTAAGATCCGCGAAGGTCTCTTCATCGAGAAGCAATGCTCCTCGTGCCGTGTGCAGTAGTTCCTTGATCATTGTATGCCTCCCATTCCTGTGACTTGTTCCATGATGCCCGGCAACACGGAGCCGAAGATGAGAACCATCGCGACAGCCAGCAGCAGCGTGAGAAGCCAGATGGTAACGACTGGCAGGATGGCGGCCCAGAAGGCACGACCTCCGCTGAGCTTGTGGGCGGTCTTGAGGGCCACGAAGTTGCAAAGCAAACCCCACACTGCCACGATGCCTCCCACGCGAACGTAGGGCACGAGGTTTGCTAATCGCAATGCCTGGGCTGAA
>JAKLPW010000164.1 GCA_022013675.1 Anaerolineae bacterium
GCTATATGGTATAGAGATGGGACGCCCATTGAGGTGGTGGAAGGGGGCTGGGATGTGTCCGTCCTTCGATCGGACGGGTGGGCACAATTCCTCGCGCTGGAACGTCTCGAGGGCCTCGAGTCAGGCCAGTATCGCTTGGAGTTGTACATCGCCGAGCGCCTGGAGCAGGAAGCGGAGTTCAGCCTACCTGTGACCGCCCCGCCCCCATCACCGACGAACACTCTTCTGCCTACCAGCACTCCTCTGCCTATCAACACTCCTCTGCCTACCAATACTCTTCTGCCTACTAGCACTCCTGTACCTACTCAACCTCCCCTTCCAGGCCAGGCTGCCATGGAAGCTCTGCCGGCAGCGGTCTGTCTGGAGGTTCCTGATGACGATGGCAACGTGGTTGGCTATGCTTCTGGAAGTATTATTGACCACCGGGGCTGGATATTGACCAATCTTCATGTTCTGACTGATCGTTGGACAGGAGAGCTAGTCAACTCCCAGGGTATCGTTCGTGTCAGAACCATACGTGACCCTGATAAGCTCCCCGATTGGACCTATGTCGCCAGATTGGCGAACTGGGATACCGATCTGGATATAGCTGTGTTGCAGATCATCTCCGATGCCCACGGTCGCCCGATAGGTCCAGCCCTATCGTTGCCTAGCGTTCGCCTAGGAGACTCTGACCGGACAGCGCTGCCTGTGTTGTCGCTGGTTACGGTCATTGGATTCCCCAGCACGGGAGGGGGCACAGTCACTGTGACGCAGGGGCGGGTGGCAGGGCGTCGTTGTTTGGAAGATGGTCCCTGGATCAAGTATACTGCCAGCACGTCTCCGGGTAGCAGTGGCAGCATGGTTTTGAATGAAATGGGAAGGCTTGTGGGAGTCCATACGGGGGCTATCTCCGACAACGGTGCTTGCATGGGATATATGCGGCCGATTAACGAGGTGCGTTCCCTTATCGCGCAGACCTTGGAGGGCGCTTCTGGCGTGGGAGAACTCGTGGTCAGGGGGAAGGAACGTATCCTGCACATCGTTTACACGGGCAGCGATGGTGTGAACCTTAGGATCTGGCCATCGTTGCAAGCCGATATCGTAGATGTGCTCTATGCCGGAGAGAGGATGTACGTAATAGTTCCTGGCAAGCTGAACTACTGGTGGGCGGTCTACGATGGTAAGAGTCGTATTGGCTGGATACGCGAACTGGCTCTGAGTGGTCTGCGGTTGGCTCAAATAGAAACGCAGGATTTTGAGTCTATCCTGCGACCCGGCGACATGGCCGAGATAATGTGCCTGAGTATGGAAGAGGGACACGGCTGTCTGAATATGCGCCGTACTCCTGGGTGGCGAGGTAAAGCTGAGGGAGACATCGTCACGGAGCTAGATGGAGGCGCTATGGTCGAGATCATGGCCGGACCGCAAGAGGCCGATGGCCTCATCTGGTGGCGGGTGCTGGAAATCGCCACTGGTTTGGAGGACTGGGTGGTAGAGACTACCGTCAGCGGGAATCGAACGTTGTTCCCGGTGAGGTAGGTGGATTCGGAAAGGAACGTGAGAACGTGAGAGTTCTGGTCATGGGCGCGGGGGCCATAGGGTCATTGGTAGGCGGTAGGCTGGCCGCTGCGGGAAACGATGTAACGCTGGTGGGTCGGCCTGCCCTGGTCAACGCTGTCAACGCGCGCGGACTCGTGATAGTGGATAGCCACGACAACAGTTGTGCCCACAGCGTGCGAGCTGTATCAGCGGTCGAGGAAATTCAACAGGGGGATGCTGAGTTTGATCTCATCGTTATCACCGTCAAAGTGTATGACACACTCGCTGCCGCCACTTCTCTCCTACCCCTGGCGAAGCGCGGAACGCCGGTATTGGTGTTACAGAATGGTGTGGGTGGTGACGAAATCGCGAAGCAGGTGCTTGAGGGTAGCGTGCTCTTCTCGGCCATCATCACGCTGGTAGTAAGTGTGCTGGAGCCTGGTCGGATCCGCCTCACGACCACAAAGGGCGGTGTTGGGTTGGCTCCTGCCAGTTCGGGACAGCCTCTGACTGCGCTAGCGGATCTTCTACGCCAGGCTGGGTTCAGCGTTCGCACGTACGGCGACTACCGCGCCATGAAATGGTCCAAGCTCTTGCTGAACCTGCTCGCCAATGCGTCACCGGCTATCCTGGACATGCCTCCTGACGAGGTGTTTGCAGACAGCAGGCTCTCCATGCTTGAAGTGACCGCTTTTCGCGAGGCATTGTCCGTCATGCGTGGCATGGGGTTATCGCCAGTATCTTTGCCGGACTATCCTGTGCCCCTTTTCGCATGGGCCTTGAGCACGCTTCCGCTAGTTCTCCTACGGCCTTTGTTTCAGCGCTTAGTTGCTGGAGGGCGTGGCGGCAAGATGCCATCCTTGCATATTGATCTCTCTCGCGGAAAAGGGAAATCGGAGGTGGAGTATCTCAATGGAGCCGTCGTCAGGGCGGCCCAGCAGTTGGGCATGCGGGTGCCTGCTAACGAGGCACTCAATACGGTGTTGGCGGGGATCGTAGGGGGAGAGATCCCCTGGGAGGATTATCGGGGACGTCCAGATGCGCTACTGCGCTGTGCCAATATGCTGTAGGGGCGACGCATTCCGTAAGCGATCCTCCATTAGTCGAAAACCTGGGCTCCACTCAGAACACAGGTCAACAACGGACCAACTTGGGAATGCGTCGCCCCTACTACTACCGTTATGCGGGCTCGAACCAGATGTCGTTGGGGGTCCAATCCACAAGGCGTCGGAACTTGGCCTTCACAGGCATCCCAACATAGACATCTTCGAGGCCGCAATTCTTGATTCTGGTCAGGAACACGGTGTCAATGCCGGGCAGTTCAACGTAGGCTAGAATGAAGGGCACCTCCGGCAGAAAGGCTTCGGCAGCGAAGTGGAGCACCGAAAAGGTGTGCACTTTCCCCTCCAGGGGTGCTTCGAACCATTCCGTCTTTGCGCCACATTTGCCGCAATCCCGTCGCGGCGGCAACCAGGTTGCTCCGCACTGGGGGCAGCGCGTGGCCATCAGCTTCTTTTTCTTCAGGGCGATGAAGAAGTCACTTACCTCCCCATAGCTGTGGATATAGTCTATCTCGTAGTGACGATGGACTTGAAGGGGGTCGGTGTTATAGACGTGGGTCATCCTTGCCTCCTTTCATAGAGCGAACGGCTAGGTTGGCGAACGCCAGGGACACATTCAATGTATACCTTGCGTTCCCACCAGCTTATGATCCGTGGATACCTATTCTGGTTTCTCGAAAACATGCACCGCGATGTACGTTCCTGTCCCTGCGTGGCTATGAATGATCCCTCGCTGGGGGTTCTCAATCTGGATCTTGCTGCCATCAATGCCTTCAGATGGGTCGCTGCAATGCCTGTCCATTGCTCCTTGCATCTGCCAGAGGGCGAAGACCCCCTGCATGATCCCGGTGGCACCTACCGGATGGCCGCAAGCAATCAACCCCCCGGAGGGGTTTACGGGCACTTGGCCGCCAATGTAAGGGCCTCCCTCGTCAGCCCATTTGCCCCCCTCTCCGTATAGACAGAAGCCCATGTCCTCGTACGTTTGCAGTTCACTGGACGCGTAGGCGTCGTGCACTTCTGCAAAGTCGATCTGGTGGAGTGGGTCTGTGATCCCTGCCATGGCGTATGCCTGGCGGGCAGCCTCGCGGGCAGCACGGAAACTGTGCACTCCTGGCCATTGTCCCTTGAACTGGTCGTACTTGGCGGGATCTTCTCCTGGCAAAGGGATGACGTCGCCACGGGGGCGATCTCCCAGGCGCATGGTGTCGGTGCCACAGCCCAGACCGGTGATGACGATATAGTCTCCTTGGGGGCGCAGTTTTTTGGCCCATTCTTCGGTGCAAAGGATCAAGCTGGCAGCCCCATCGCTCATGACGCAGACCATAGGCAGCGTCAGTGGGGTGGAGATCATGCGCGCATTCAGCACTTCATCGATGGTCCAATGCTGATGCTTCTGGGCCCAGCGGTTGTGGAAGGCATTCTCGTAGTTCTTCACGGCTATTCTTGCCAGTTGTTCAGGAGTTGTGCCGAATTCGCTCATGTGCCGCATGGCCATGGTGGCGTAGTACCCCGAGTAGAACCCCCCCACCGGATAGTCGAAGTCGGTGTCGGATGCCAGGGCTATGAACTCGTTACCCTTGGCGGTGTTAACCTCCGACATCTTCTCGAAGCCATACACCAGACAGAGATCGGATAGACCGCTGGCGATGTCCATGTAGCCGGCGCGAATTCCAAGGCCTCCGGTGGCACCACCTCCCTCAATGCGCATGGAGGGACGCGGACACATGGCCAGGTAGTCTTGCGTGAGGGAATCGAAGAGGAGCTGGGCGTTGAAGTGATCGGAGAAGTAGGTGCAGATAGTACTCTGAATGTCCTGGAGATCCAGGCGGCCGTCAAGGTCATTCATGGCGTAGTCGAACGCGTCTTTTACCATTGCCTCTTGGGTCAGGAGGTTTGCCTTCGCGAACTTGGTTATCCCTCCCGAGACAACGCAAACCTTTCTCATGATGTGATCTCCTTTCTTCATCTCCAATGATGATGATACAATTTGGTTCTGCTGCTCTGTCTCTGGGGTTCACCTCCTTGTTTGCCAGCCAGCCCGACGACTGAAGGCTACGGGCTGCATCAAAAACTCCTCAGCGTCAGTATGCGCCAGGCAAATGCCTGTGGGCACGATGGGCTGAGGGGTCGTAGATGTGCTCGAGAGTATGCATGAGAATGTGAACACCTGTGTGTGGAGTCTGTAACATACTCTGAAGCGGTCATCATTGACCTCAGTAGGAATGGAAGTTGCTTGTCTCCAATCCTTGTTGATGCTTGCCTGCTAATATTATACATGATGGCGAGTCAAATGTAAACCTATTCCCGAATCCCTTTTCTACATCTATGCTAGTTCTCTGAGCGCGCCGGCCAGTACGCTAATCCCGCGTAAGTACTCGCTGATTTCGATATGCTCATCGGGTGTGTGATCGAGGGAGGAATCGCCTGGGCCGTAGGCGACTATGGGGCATTGCCAGCGTGGCCCGACTACGTTCATGTCCGAGGTGCCAGTTTTGACAACGAAGGTCGGCCTGCCACCCTGGGCGCGGATGGCTATCAAGAAGGCACGTGTGAGCGGCGTGTTCTTCGGAGCACGAAAGGGCTCCTCGGCCCCACGGAAAGAGACGGTGCCAGCAACAGCCACTAGCTCGATCTGTCGTTGCAATGCCCCCATGTCTATCCCTGGGGGAAGGCGCAGACCAATGGTTAACTCGGCAGACTGCTCAAAGCCACTCTCCACCGTGTTGAAACGTCGGAGCGATGGATCCAATGTGCTGAAGAGGCCCTCTTTTCCTTCATTATGGTGCGATGCAAGCGCCTCTATCCCTTTCCAGAAATCCACTGCCACTTCTGCTACCGATCGATGGGGTCCTGCTGTGTGACTGGCAGGACGGGTTGCGGTGTAGTCGACCAGCAGCCGGCCCTTGTAGCCCATGGTGATGCGAGACCAGCCTCCAGGCTCGCCGATGATGACGTAGCCTGGTCTAGGGCCACCAACGAGATGGTAGGCGCCTTTGGAAGTTGTCGCTTCCTCTTCCACGGCCCCGGCAACGACTACTCGCAAGCCCGGCAGAGGTCCTGCTCGCGCCGTGGCTATGATGAACGCTGCCAGCGGACCCTTGGCATCCACAGCACCTCGGCCGTACAGGCGGTCGCCTTCCCGGCGTACCGGTATGTAGCCAGGAACGGTGTCCATGTGACCTAGCAGAAGCAGGGTGCGCTCTCCGCTGCCCATCTCACCAATGGCGTTCCCAACGGAATCGAGGTGCGCTTCGAACCCGAGACTCGTCATTGTCTCCACCGAGAAGGCCGCGACGTCTGCCTCTTCCCGCGAGGGGCTGTAGTGCTCCAGCAACCGGGTGAGTAGGAAAATGGCTCCAGTATCGGTCTTGTCAATCGGACGGTCCTTGATCGTCGTGGTCATGCCATTAACACCTCTTCGATAGCATCGGCCAC
>JAKLPW010000018.1 GCA_022013675.1 Anaerolineae bacterium
CTATACGGCATGGGTCCTGGAGCAGATGAAGCTGGTGTCAGAAAGCGTGCCAAATATGTCCTGGGACGAGGTAAAGGTAGTAGTGCCGCACGGTCAGTATGAGGTCGTCAAGCAGAACCCGGAATTCTTCGGAGATTTCAAGGGGGACATGTTCAAATCGGAGAAGAGGGTGTTATCTGAGGCGCTCAAGTCCTCCCCAGAGGAGTACCTGCAGTTGATACGGGTCTCCGGGGCCAGGTTCATTGGCGGATATATTAGCGATGACCCCGTAAGTATCATCTATTCCCAGTGGCTGGGCTACCTGGAGGAAGAGGGCCGGGGGATGTACGGAACAGAAGAGCTGAACACGCTGCGAGAAGACCCTCGCGTGAACTTCATCTACGCTCATACCAGCGGGCACGCCGTGCTGGAGGATCTCAAGCGGTTTGCCAGCGCATTGGGCCCGAAGATGCTCATCCCCATACACACCGAGTGGCCTGGCGAATTCGTACAGCACTTCGATAACGTGATTGTCCTGGAGGATGGGCAGGAGCTCGTAGTCTAGTCAGAATTGATAAAGAAGAAATGGGTCGTGGATTGGGCTCCAACAAGAAAAACGACAACAAGGCTGTCATCACCGCTCTCAGGAAAGCTTGCAGTCCAAGTGTTGCTCTACCCAGCCAGGTCCATTTCATGATGGAAGGGGATAACTGCAACATCTATATGTCCGCTTACCTGACTTGCGGCAACCTCCAGACTGACTCAGCGGCATTCGAGGGCTGGGCACTTGCCCTGAGAACATGGCTCGGTTGTACTGTATCCATGTCATGGACACCGGCGAAGGACGTGAAGGACCTGCACTACCAGAGATTCCTGTATCGGATGATTCGCTTCGATGAGGCTGCTGGTTGGTTCAGTGTTGCCGACAACTGCAAGCAGTACCTTAACGATTCGCTTGTTCTCAAGCCGGGTGGGACGCCCAGGGAAGCACCGGGCTACTTCCTGGTCAATGTTCCCGGCAATAGAAAAGAGGTTGAGATCGATAATGCCACATGGGAGCTTTCAGAACTAACCGAAAATGAACTTGAGAATCGTTTCTTCCTCAGGCCTCAAAGTTTGCTGGATTGCATTGGTTGGCATGCAGATATCTTGAAACAGATACCGGTAGGCGTCTTCGCAGAAGAAGTCTCCAGAAGTAGCAGGGTTTTCCCGGGTGCTGGCGGAAAGGTTGACCTTGGTGCGGTAGACGAGAGCAGGGGCGTTGCGCTCTTCGAGCTTAAGAAGCCTGGGAACCGCAAGGTCGGTTCCATCTCTGAACTGCTTTTCTATGCGCATGTAGTCCGCGACATCCAGCTGGGGACCTTTGGGTACGAAGAGAGAAAACAGGGCGCAAAAGAGCGCCGAATCAGTGAGTCCAGCAGCGTGACGGGCTTCATCCTGGCCGATCAGTTGCATCCGCTGCTGGACAACGAGGCTTTGTTCGAGACACTGAACCTGTCTTTATCGGATCGTAACGAGACGTTTGGATTCATCGAGTATAGCGGGATGAGCGATGAGATCGAATGCGAGCGGGTGTTCTAGAGGCTTGATACGAACCAGTTTCCTTCGCGGCTCAAAACGAGACGATAGCTTAATCCAGGTCCATGTTGTTACGCACAAAGGAAAGTAGTAAATTGCGCAGGCTTGAAGAAATGGGAAGACGTTGAGCAATTTAATGGAACTGACTGATGAAGAGAAAGGAATCCTCAAGCTTTACGGGCAGATCATGGGGGAAGAAGACCACGATTGGCATGATGTTGACAGGCTTGAGGAACTTGTCTTGTCAAGATACGACAGAGAAACCGCTATGGAGGCGCTGAAGGGGGTATTGAATAAATTCGAGGTTACGCGAAAGGAATATGGCAGGAGCGCAAGAACCCCCGGGGAAATGATGCACGCGTTCATACGGTCAAGATTTGAAAGGAGGGAGGAAGATAGCGCCTCTCTCGCTTCAATATTATTTCAGCCGAGTTGTCCCCATTGCGGCGAGCGTGTTAAGCATAAAAGCGGGGTTCCTATGTCATGTCCCCATTGTGGCAAAGAGGTTCACTAATCATCATGATGACTCTTGTGACTGTAGTGCAGAAGCCGCTGTCTCCCTATAAGCACATTATGACTCATGAGCACCACGATAACCATCAGTTCTTGATGCGTCATACTAAACCAAGTACGCCTTCCTCGATGAGGTCGATAATGTCTCTTATCGTGCGCATCTAATAACAGATGCCCTTGGCGAAGCATTGCAATTATTGGGTAGCAGATTGTAGGCTGAGATAGTAGTGGTTATTATTCCAGCTTGTTCGGTTGGGGGAAGAAAATGCACGTGGAGGACTGCATAGACCTAGATGTTAGGAGTCTCTACAAATGGAGCCGCGCTGATGGCGTGACGCGCAGTTGCAGCTGGTCAAGGCGAGGGGAAGAGATCGCGGCTATTCACTGGAGATTAGAAAAGGAGGGTCTGGATCTCGTCTATAAAAGCACTGATAAGCGTAGCGGCAAAGACGAACTACATATACATCGCATATCTACAACTTGGACGCCCTGCCATTTTGGAGGCGAAAGGGTTTGGCTAGTTTGTCCATGTGGGCGCCGCGTGGCAAAAATATACTTGGGGCCTGGCAAGAGCGATCTTTTTCGTTGCAGGCATTGCTACGGTCTAACTAATGAGAGCAGACACAACCCTATAGCTGCGAGGCGAAATCGTCTGCAAGCGATTAGACGGAAGCTCGGGGGTAGCGTTGACCTCAGCCAACCTTTCCCTGACCGTCCCAAAGGAATGCGCAGGTGCGCATACGCACGTTTATTGGAGGAATACAGGCAGATCGAGGCCAATATGACCATTGCAATATTTCGGCAATTCGAGTTTATGCGCCCTTTAATGCCTCTATTACAACAACGCAATTCATAACGTGACTACGCATCTCGAAGCTCACGATAATGTCATTCATCGCGACTAGAAGTGGTGAGCTTGCTGGCAATCGCAGAGCTCACCGAGGCCTGAGGGTCACCCTCGGCATCACGGTACAGGAAGAGAGTTCGCGGATTTACATGACGAGAAAAAGCCTGGACTATTGAGAGGTTTAGGCCTTCATGTGCAGCCAGCTTGATCGCCTCTGTGACTGCAGTGTGGCGTATGCCGTGAGGTCTGGCTTGCACTCCGATGCGCTCACCAAGTGTTCGGATAATCCGATAGACGCTTGAGGTGCTTAGACGTCCACCTTTGCGGGCTCGGTCGAAGTTAGTAAAAAGGGGACCGGATGCATCGCCCCTGGCCTCCAGCCAGCCGGCGAGTGCCCATACAGTCGGTTTGGGGAGACTGAAACGCTCCTTTGCCGACCTTCCCTTACCTTTCACCCAAATCTCACGACGCCCTAAGTCGATGTCTGCTACATCAATCGATACGACTTCAGCGCGCCTCAAGCCCAGGTCATACAGCAATCGCAGGATACAGAGGTCGCGCAAGGACTTGGGTGTTCCCTCCTGCTCTAGTAGTGCAACCATTTGAGCTATAGCCTCCGCGCCGGGACCGCGTGTGTCCCTGGTGGGGCATGCACGCAAGTCGCCAAGGTGAATCTCTGAGGAAGTGGCACCGAGCGCCCTGCCAAGGGCAAGTAGCGAGCGCACCGCTGCTATCCTACGGTTGACCGTGACGGGAGAGAGACCTCTCGACAACAACTGCCTCTGCCATGTGGCTATAACCAGATTCACCTCCGGGGAAGTGGCACCCAGAACCCGGATACCAGCATTCTCAGCGCTGGTTTCTCCCAAGAAGGCCGCGAGCGCAGAAAGATCGCTGCAATATGCCCGATCCGTAGCACTGCTATGAGAGGAGAGGAAGAGCGTTACGACCTGTTCTTGACGTGAGGCCTGTTCAGTAGACTCTGTATCAACGCATAGGAGTTTCTGTGACGCATCTCGCAACTAGTCGGTGTCCTTTCGTAAAAAGCGGCTTTAGCACCGCGCCAGACCATCTGTTCAATGTCCGATTTTATATCGGACTTTTACATTATAGTATCCGCTGTTATTATTGTCAAATAGAAAATCGGACATAACCATGATATACTTCTTCCGATGTGGAGGTGGCCAGTGAACGGCTTCACGGAAATCCTGAATGAAGCTATGTCTAAAGGCGGCTTCACGGTTCGTTCTCTTGAGAGCGAACTGCTCGAGAGGTACGGCTCAAAGAAGAAGATATCTCGTAGTCTTATCGGGGATTACAAACAGGGAAAACGTGCTCCGACCTATGAAGGCGCACGGATGATTGCAGGCGTTCTGGGAATAAGCCAAGATGAATTCCTTGCCGCTGCATTCAGATTGAAGAATGAAGTCCGGGAAGAAGCTGAGCGGCAACGTTTCGAGGAGTTCTGTAGGCGAGAAAAAATAGATGTCCCGGAGCGCTGGCTGCGATAGTCTCTTATGTCCAAATAGAAGTCGTCAGAATGCGGTGACCGTAGAAAAGGCAATAAGGGGATAGTATGTCGGTTCCTGAACAAGGTCAACTCGTGAGAGCGAGAAACAGGTTCTTCTTCGTCAAAGACGTGCTCCCTCATCAGCAGAGACCGACCGACCTTGTCATTAACCGCGTTTCCCTTGAATGTTTGGACGATGACAAGCTCGGGATGACAGTCGACCTTATCTGGGAGCGCGAAGTAGGCACCGGGATTTACGAAGCAATCGAGCTCCCCAAACCTACCAGCCCCGGCGGATGGGATAACCCGGACCTGTTTCAGGCTTTCATCCACGCTATCAGGTGGTCATCGAATTCGCTAGTCGAGGGACCCGAGATTCAATCTCCGTTCCACGGCGCTATCGAAATAGAGGAATACCAGCTCGAGCCAGTCATAAGGGCGCTTGCTATGCCGCGGGCAAACCTTCTGATCGCTGATGATGTCGGCCTCGGAAAGACAATCGAGGCTGCTCTTGTGGCTCAGGAACTGGTGGCCCGCCAGAGGGTGCGAAGAGTGATGATAGTCTGCCCCGCTTCCCTTCAGCTCCAATGGCAGGAGGAGATGGCTACAAGATTCGCGTTGGATTTCAAGATTATCGACAGCGCCGAGATAAACAGGCTCCGCCGCGAATACGGTATCCATGTCAATCCGTGGACGAGCTTCCCCCGCCTTATAACCTCGATGGATTTCCTCAAGAGGGAGGTACCCCTTCGCACTTTCCACGACTCGCTGCAGGATGGCAACGGGTCCGCCCTTCGAGATTGGGACCTCTTAATCATAGACGAGGCACACAATGTCGCTCCGGCGGGTCGGCGCGCATACATAAGAGACTCCGACCGGACGAGAATGGTCCGATCGATTCTGCCGCATTTCGAAAACCGACTCTTCCTTACGGCTACACCTCACAACGGCTTTACGGAAAGCTTCTCGGCCCTCCTGGAGATGCTGGACCCGTTACGGTTTTCACGGGGACCCACGGTGGACCCGGTACAGGTTGAAACAGTGATGGTCCGTCGACTCAAAGACGACATTCTCGACCCCCTTGGGAACCGAAAATTCCCAAAACGAATTGTCGATAGCATCCCGGTCAAGATGGGAGCGGAACGAGAACTATACGAGCTTCTTCAGCTCTACACCGAATCAAGGTTGAACAGGGTGTCCTATGGAGAGCACATGCCGGTTCGATTCGCCTTAACCATGTTGAAAAAACGCCTGCTATCCTCCCCGCTCGCATTCAGCAACAGCATTAACGTGCACTGCAAGGTTGCGGGACAGATATCTGACCAGGATGAATCACTTGTAGGGAGGCTGACTGAAGGAGTCGCAGAAGACACCAGCGACGACGAGGAGAAAGCCCTCAAAGAAGCCGAAGCTCTCGAAGAGGCATCGCGTTTCTTTGAAAGCCTTACCCCGGAAGAGCAGGATTGGCTGACGTCCATCAGGGCGAAGGCGTCTTCAATGGCCAATAAAGAAGACGCGAAGCTGAAGGCGCTGGTTGCCTGGATTGAAGCCAACCTATGTCCGGGAGGGAAATGGAAGGACGAACGGCTCATAGTATTCACCGAATACCTCGATACCCTGAACTACCTGAAGGAGAAGTTCTCCAGCGGTAAGTATCAAGACAGGGTCATCGAACTTATCGGCGGCATGAAGGGAACTGACAGGGAAAAGGTAAAGGCAGCATTTCAGGCCCCGCCTTCCGAGAACCCGGTCCGGATACTTCTCGCGACCGACGCCGCCTCTGAGGGTCTGAACCTGCAGAACTTCTGCAGGAACCTTATCCACTATGAAATCCCGTGGAACCCGATTCGAATGGAGCAGAGGAACGGAAGGATAGACCGGCACGGCCAGAAGGCGCCGGAGGTATTCGTATTCCACTTCTTCTATGAAGATAGCGAGGACTCAAAGTTTCTGCAGGTTGTTATCGATAAAGTCGAGACAATGCGTGACGACCTTGGAAGCGTGGGGGAGATAATCGCCGCCCAGGTTGAAGAGGCTATGCTTGGCGGGCGTGATGACCTCGATATCCCCGAGGACCGCCGTAAGAAACTCCGGGATGAGGTAAAAGCCGAAATTGTGACGGCTGCGCGCGTGAAAGAGATATCCCAGAAGCTCAGTAAAACACGTCGTGACCTCGGACTCTACCCGAAAAACGTCCAGAACGTTCTAGACCAGGCTCTGCGGCTCCACAACAGCAACGGGCTTCTGCCGGTTTCTGATAAAGGCATACAGGGAAAAGCTTGGAATCTTCAGAACCTTCCGCCGCACTGGCGGGAGTGCAAGACCACTCTCGTTGATGAAAAGGGCAGGAAGCTCGCATTGGTTTTCAACCACGAAGCTGCAAAGGACAGAAAGGACGTCACTCTGGTCCACTTGAATCACCCCCTGATGAAGCGGGCGCTTGGAGCATTCAGGGCTAATCTCTGGACAGTGGATGGTGGGGCAAAGCCCCTGAACCGCGTCAGCTATAGGGTTATGAAGAAGGACAAACTAAGCTCGCCTGTCATCATCGCTTTTGGGCGGCTTGTTGCCATCAGCGAGCTCTCTCAACGCATTCACGAGGGCATCATCATTGTCGGCGGAACGATTGACCAGGAATCTATAGCTTTCAACTCCAAAGAAGAGCTTGAGGAGTTGCTTACCCTTGATTACAGTTTTCCGGAAATCCCGAAAGAGAGCGCCGACCAGCTCCGCAGTCTTTTCACTTCACATGAAAGCCTGCTCCTGAAAAAACTTGAAAAGAGAGAGAAGTCTGAAACCACACGACTGAAGTCTATCTTAAAGAAGAGAGCCGGACAGGAAACCAAGGATATCACCGCCCTAATACAGCAGAGAATCAAGGAAATCGAAAAACGAATAGCAGAAGCCGAAAAGGAACCTCCTGACCAACTTCGCTTGAGGCTTCCTGAAATAGATGACCTTGAGCAGTATGAAGAGGACCTCAAGTGGCTGAGGTGGAAGCGGGGACAGCTCGAAAGAGACCTCGACGAGGAACCATCGAGAATCCAGACACGCTACGGCCTCAGAAGTCTGAAGGTGTTCCCGCTAGCCCTTATCTACTTACTACCGGATAACCTGGTCAGGTGACAATCGATGGCTAAAGCAGTAACGCATAAGGCCCATGACTGGCTGTCGCTGGTTGCGCTCTCCGGGTTGCTGGTAAGCGAGCCTGTTCTCCAGACTACTTTCCCCGATGGACCGGAAAAAGTACCGGCGGAAACATACCGAATACTTAGAAAGGAATGGGAGCGGTACCTCGTCCGCAGGGATTCGAACCAGGAAGACGCCCAGAACCGCTGGTTCAGGATTGTCCTGGAGGATCTGCTAGCCTATGACACGGACGCCGTGCACCGACACCCTGATATTCCACCTGAACTTCATGTCCATCTCGCCGAGTACAGCCAGGTTCTCAAGCCTTCGGTTGTACTCATGGACGAGGAAGAGCAGCCGCATCTCCTCATCACCTTTTGGCCCCCGAGCCAAGGGCTTGATCGCCCCGAAGTTCAAACTGGGAAATGGCGGGCCTCGCCTTTTTCCAAGCTTGACCGCCTCCTCCGGGAAACCAAAGTCCCGCTAGGGCTAGTTTCAAATGGCGAAGATTTCCGCCTCGTATATGCAGCACCGGGGCTTGCGACAACCCATATAACCTGGAGCGCACAGACTTGGATGGACGAAAAGCCAACTGTTGATGCTTTCCTGACTCTCCTCGGAAACGCGAGCTTCTTTGCCGAAGACGAAGAGAGGCGTATTCTCCACCTGGTCCAGGAAAGCCAGCGAAGGCAGGTGGACGTCGCCGACCAGCTCGGTGAGCAGGTCAGGTTGGCGCTCGAGGCTTTCATAAGAGCACTCGATATCTCGGACAGGGCAGCCGGCGGAGAGCTCCTCAAAGGACTTGACCATGACTACATATATGAGATGGCTCTAACTCTTATGATGCGTCTCGTATTCCTTATCTACGCGGAAGAGAACGGCCTGCTACCACACGGGGATGTCCTTTATGACCAGGGGTATGGTGTTACTCACCTCTGGTACCAGCTCGAGCAGGATATGCGGGCAAGCTTGGATACACTATCTACAATCTATGATGGCTGGAGCAGACTCCTTGCCACTTTCCGTCTTATTCACGAGGGCTGTGAGCACCCCGACTTCAACCTCAGGCCGTATGGAGGTCGCCTGTTCGATCCTTCAAGGTTCCCATTGCTGGAGAATCCTCGGCTGAGGGTCGACAACGAGACACTGTCGAGAATTCTTCGACACATGCTTTACGCAAGGGCGAAATATGGGAGAACTTACATCCCCCAACGTGTCAGTTACCAAACCCTTGATGTGGAGCAGCTTGGCAGTGTGTACGAAAGCCTCATTGACTACACGGTAGAAAGGGCTCCGGAAGAGACGCCGCTACTTGTGTTCAAAGGGAAGGAGCAGCCGATTCGGCCGCTTTCTGAGGTTGAAAGCCTTTCAGACGAGGAACTTATCGCGTACATCGCTACGAATACCGGCTCAAGCAAGGCCGCTGTAAAGAAGAAGCTTGAGAAAACCCTGGCTGAAGAGAGTGCTCGAGAGGGGTCGAGCGCCGCTTCGAACAACGAGAACGATTCTGTTGCCGAAGAGGTCGCGGATTATGCAACCGAAACCCCGCCGGAACTTAAGCATATCGCCCCATTCCTCCTCGCGACGACCGGCATTATTGAGCCGGGGAGCCTCTACCTCGTCAAAGAAGGCGGGGTTAGAAAGGGAATGGGCAGTTACTACACGCCGAGATGGATTACCTCCTTCATGGTTGAACGCGTTCTCGAACCTCTTGTATACGAAGGTGAATGTGAGAACCGGAGGGTAAAGGCGCCAGAGGAGATACTCTCATTGAAAGTCTGCGATCCCGCGATGGGCTCTGGCGCTTTCCTTGTTCAGGCATGCCGGTATCTCGGCGAGGCCCTTGTAGAAAGCTGGGACTGGATAGTCGCAGAAGAGGGCGAAGGGAAGGTCCTCATCCTCCCATACGGACGCCTGTCTCGGGGCGAGCCCGAAGAACTGATAATGCCGGCTGACCGTGATGAAGCCGTTGCGTGGGCACAGAGATTCGTAGCGGAGAAATGCCTCTACGGCGTCGACATCAACCACCTTGCCGTTGATCTTGCCAAGATGTCACTGTGGCTCGCGACACTCGCCAAGGACAGGCCGTTTACTTTTCTTGACCACAAGCTGAAATGCGGAAATTCCGTGGTTGGTGCGTGGTCAAAGGATATCGAGAAGTACCCGATCGCGGCGTGGAAGCGGGACAACGCGGCAACGGAAGTGAAGAAAGCCCTGAAGCCGATAGAGCGCCTCTGTTTGGAAGAGCAGGAGCGGCGAGATATGGGCACTCTGAGACTCATTATCATTGACACGGAGCAAACACTCGAGAAAGGCATGCAAGCAATACAAACTGTAGATTCGGTTTCGACATTCAACCCCCTTGAGAAAGACCGTTTGTACCATGAGATGTTTCTGGAAAACGAGGAGTATCAGCGAACTAAGACAGCCTTTGATGCTTGGTGTGCCCTCTGGTTCTGGCCTGTTAGCGGAGATACCCTCCCCGATGAAGTGCCGAGTATAGATACATATGATGACTTCCTGAACCACATCTTGAAAGATGAGCCTTCCGCTTTCGTTTCAGAAAAAAGGTTGAAAAGCTGGACGGAGATTTGTGTTTCCCTCGCTCATCTTGAGCATTTCTTCCACTGGGAAATCGAGTTCCCTGATGTGTTCCATAAATCGAGAGGCGGCTTCGACGCGGTAGTAAGCAACCCTCCTTATGTCAGGCAGGAAATGCTAAGGCCATATAAACACTACTTCAAAGATGTTTACGATGTTTCCAAAGGCACTGTAGACCTCTTCGCATATTTCTACGAGCGCGGGGTTAGAGTTCTACGCCCAGAAGGTAGACTCTGCTTCATTTCATCGAGCACCTACACAAAGACCGGCAGCGGGGAAGGTTTGAGAGTTTTCCTCTCACAAGAAACTTCCATACAGGAATTCGTGGATTTCGGTGATCTTCCCGTCTTTGAGGGCGTGACTACTTATCCCGCCGTTATCGTCGTTCAAGCAGAAAAGCCTGAAAACAACCACAAGGTGCGGGCGCTCGAAGTAACGGACCTCTCTGACACCGACCTTGCCGCGCAGTTGAAGACTGTCGGCATCTTGGTTCCCCAGGATGAGCTCGACCCTAGCGGATGGCGCTTTGAGGACAGGGAGGTCGCCCGCCTGCGTGAGAAGATAATTGCTGCAGGGATTCCTTTGAAGGAATACTGCGGTGGAGAGATATTTAGAGGTATCCTGACGGGCCTGAACGAGGCATTTGTGGTTGATCGCGGGACAAGAGACAGACTTATCGAGGAGGACCCGCGAAGCGAGGAAGTTCTGAAGCCGTTCGTCGAGGGAAAGGACATAAAACCTTGGCGCCTCGAACCCCGAGACCTGTGGCTGATCTGCATTCCGAATGGTTGGGCTCGCACCAAGATGGGAACTTTGGAAAGTGAGAAAGATGCTTGGGATTGGCTCCAAAAAGAGTTACCTTCAATAGCGCACCATCTTTCTCCCTATTCTGAAAGGCTTAGAGCGCGATCAGACCAAGGGGACTACTTCTGGGAGCTCAGAGCCTGCGACTACTACGAAGCTTTCGAGAAACCCAAGATAATGTGGCCTGAAATGTCTGGGTTCCCGAAGTTCTGTCGTGACGAGGGGAATTTCTATCCAAACAAGACGAGTTTCATTCTCCCGATAATCGATGATTACCTCCTTGCCTTTCTGAATACAAGAACATGTTGGTTCATGGTAGAAGGTCTCTCACCTTCAGTAAGAGGTGGTTATAGATTGCTTCAAGCAATTCATACAGAAAGAATTCCAGTTCCGGTTGTCAATAAAGGCGCTCGAGAAGACGTTGTTGAATTGGCAAGTGGAATACTTAATGCGACCGAAGTTGATTCTTCTCTTCTCGAGAAGCTGGAAACAGCCTTCTATCAAATACTCGAGTTGACGTCAGACGAAATCGAGATCATAAGGAGTTCAGGTTGTCGATAAATCCGGTAAATTTCGGCAAACAGGTAATCGATCAGTTCGGACGATTCCTTACATCTGCATATCCTATTACAGATGACCGCCTTGTTTCTCAGGTAGAAGACCATATCCAAGAAAGTAGTGAAGGGCAGTCCTTGATTCATAAAGGCCCATATGTCCACTTGAACCGTCCCTTCAAGAAAGGGCCTTTGCTTGAGGACAATATCGGAGAGAAGGGGCTTGGTCTTCATCCGAAGGTTCAGTCTGTCTTTCCATTCGAGACTCTCCACAAACACCAGGAAGACGCCATTGCTGCTATTACCACAGGGCGACATACAGTTATGGCGACCGGTACTGGTTCTGGGAAGACGGAGGCCTTTCTCCTGCCCATCTTCGATTACTGCTTCAGTCTACAAGACCAAGGTGCAGATGACGGTGTTGTTGCCGTTCTCGTCTACCCCATGAACGCTCTGGTCAATGATCAGTTGGAGCGTTTGAGGCGGATGCTGGCAGGCACCAAGATAACATTCGGAAGATACACCGGGGACACTCCATACGCCCCGATCGATAGCTCAAACCGAATCACCCAATCCCGGCCATACACAGAAGAGGAAATCGCCAACGCTGACCGCAATATAGAAGAGCTCCCGATTCCATGGGAAGAATGCTTCTCGCGAAAAGAAATCGTCGAGCGCAAACCACGCATTCTACTTACCAACTACAGCCAGCTCGAGTTAATGCTCCTGAGGGATAAAGACCTGTCTCTTCTGCGCGACGCGCCAATGCGTTTCCTGGTGTTTGATGAAGTGCACACCTACACAGGTGGTGTCGGCTCAGAGGTCGCCTGCCTTATCCGTCGCTTGAAGGCGGTTTCTGGACAAGCCAAGGATGACATCATCTGCATCGGTACCAGCGCTACAGTCCAGGAGGCTGCACCAGAAGAAAGTGAAACCTGGGTCGATGCTACTGAGGCAACACGCCGGTTCGCATCGCGACTCTTTGGAATCGAAGAAGATGATGTCGTAATCGTGACAGAGGAATTTGAGACCGCCACGGATACTGAAAAGACCTCCAATACTCCTCCCGTCCCGGAAGACGTACAAGGTCTGCTCCAGAAGATATTCGATGATACAAAAGAGCTCCATCTTCAGGATCGAATTGAAGACATAACACCCCTTGTTCTGGAAGACGCTGAAATCCTCTGCGGGCAAGAGGCTCCACCTAGAGGAAATCTCAAAGAGAGGCTCTACGCCCTTCTAGCCAGCAGTTCAGTGGTGGAAAAGCTTGAATCGCTTCTCACATATCCCCGCTTGTTGACCGAAGCGCTTGCTGAAATGAGGAAACTCCGCGGCAGGGAGGAATCTTCTGATGAGGAGATAACTGCAGAGGTTCTTGCCTACCTTCTGCTTGGTGCAATGGCTGAGAAGGACGGGGAACCATTACTCAGGCCGAAGATACATTACTTCGTTCAGGGCCTCCAGGGCTTATCTTTCAGCTTTCACGGCGAGGAAGGACTCGAGCTTCATTTCGGCCCAGCAACCAGCCCTGCGTCCGATGACCGTACCGCTTTCCCGCTTTTCACCTGCCGAATATGCGGCCAGCATTATGGGCGCATCATCGCGAGCGAAACCCGTGCAGTCGATTTGGGAACCGGAGGTGCAGGAGGCCTTAGGGAAGTGAGAATTCCCGGTACCTTCGAGGTTGTGAAAGCTCCAGAAGAGGATGTTTACTTCACAGACAATCTGCTAAACTATGAATCCCTCGAAGAGCAGGAGGCTGGACGTATCTACTTCGTATGCCCCCAATGCGGATTTCTGCATGAGGATGACTACGGCCGATGTCTCAACGACAAATGCGGGTCGCCTGGCCCACTCCGAAAGGTAACCGCTTTCCCCGGGCCCCTCTCCAAGTGCTATGCCTGTAACAGCAGTAAGACGGTCACCGGAACCCGAAGCGCCGAGGTAGGCGATGTCGCCATGCTCGCCCAATTCATGCTCGCGAGTATGACCGAGAAGAGAATGCAGAAGCTTTTAATATTCGCTGACAACCGCCAGGATGCTGCTTTCCAGGCTGGTTGGATGGACGAACGGTCCAAGAGGTTTCGCTTGAGGCATCTTCTCTACCAGGCGCTCCACGAGTCTCCAGATAAGAACTGGTCCCTCGATGACATTACGGAACACCTTCTTGGAGAGGCGGAAGCGCAAGAGGTACTGGCTTTCGAAAACAGAGAGGACGAGGCGAAGAGGATTCGCTGGTTCCTTCTTGAGGAGTTCGCGTCACCACAACAGCGGCGGAGCAGCCTGGAGGCACTTGCTCTTGCGGAAGTTACCTACGAAGGGCTTTCGGATGCCAGTTCGGATTCGATGTTTGAGAAGTGGTCAGGGATATTCAGTATTGAACCCGGTGAATGCGTTGACATAGCGAGAGCGATCCTCAATTACTATCGGCTGCGCGGGATTCTCAGCGATGAGATGCTGTGTCGAGAGTGGGGTTACACAGACCCAGAGTTCCGAAAAGGGCTTCTCGGAACAGTGGGGATGTATGTCGAGACCTACCGCCCCCAGGCCTTTGTAAAGAAGCGTACGGGAGGTGCCGACTGGGAGAAAAGCTATCTGAAGGGCTGGATCGCCGGCAACAACCGCTCGGCGGCCCAAGTCATGGTTGGTAAGGCTGTTGATGAGAAAGTCGCAAGCAAGGCCAACGAATTCCTCGATGACCTTTGGAAGTGGTTTATTGCGAAGAAATTCATAATCCCTGCAAGTCTGGCGCAAAGGCGGAAGGGCAGAGTTCAACGAATCCAGCTCAGCAATAAAGCCTTCTCGATCAATCATCAGAAGCTGAGAATCTCAGAAACGGACAAGCGCTTTGCGTGCCAGAGCTGCAAGAGCGTTCAGCATGTGGCCCTTCCATCTGGTGTCTGTTACGAATACCGATGCACCAGTAAACTCGAACCGCTTGGAAGGGATGAGAGCGACTACGCGGTTGTCCTTTATACGCAGATGGCCCTGGTGCCGCTCAAGACCTTCGAACACTCTGCACAGGTATCAAAGGACAAAAGGCAAGAGGTCGAAAGGGAGTTCAAGAAAGAGGATGGCAAGTATAACTGCATCGTCTGCACACCGACACTCGAGCTTGGTGTTGACATAGGACAGCTCGAGATGGTTCTGCTGCGTAACGTGCCCCCCACGCCGGCCAACTACGCGCAAAGGGCCGGTAGAGCGGGGCGACGGCACCGCATCGCGGTTGTCTTCAACTACTGCCGGAGCATGCAGCATGACCGGTATTTCTATAACTCCCCCCCGGAAATGATTTCCGGTTCGGTCCGCGTGCCCGTTTTCAGCATGCAGAACGAACCTCTTGTTCGAAAACACGTACACTCCGCGGTTCTTACTGAGCTCCGCAGGATCTGTTCAGAGGACGAGCAGGCGATTCTCGCAGAAGTATTCCCATACTACATCTGGTCGTACTTTGCAGAAAAGATAAACGGTGATAAGCCCCGGCTGAAGTACTTCAAGGAACCCCCCACGACAGAAACCCTTGCTGAAGTTATTTCAAATCACAAGGACGAGCTACTCGAGGCTTTGGAGTCTGCCTTCACTGAGGTGTGGCCGGAAGAAGATAGGGCGGTGGTTTTTCCCGATGCCCTCGATGCCTACATATCTGAAATGCCAAAAGAGCTCGCAGTCCACTTTGTTGTTATCTTTTCCCAAGTGAGAGCATACAGGGAGTGGATTAGGTCTCTAAGCAAGAAAGAACTAGACGAAGATGTTAGCCTCACGTACGAGGAGGAGCGTCAACGCAGGCGAGTCCGCTATGCATTGACTGCGCTCGAAGGTGAAAACCTTGAGAATTACTCCCTTTCGTACCTGAGCAAGGACGGCTTCTTTCCTGGATATTCCTTACAGCGAGCCAGTGTGATCGTGAGTTGTATTGATCCCCTGATTGAACTTTCACGTCCTGCCGTGGTCGCACTTCGCGAATTAACGCCCGCGAATAAACTATATGCAGCGAAGCACGTTTTCAAAGCTCAGCGGCTAAACTTCACACGGCTCAAAGCGCGTGATTCGGAGTTCAGTCCGGACGTATTAATGCGGAGCTTGTTATTCGAGCCGGAGCTCGAGAGAGTATATCAATCCAGAGGAGAGAAAACGGAAGGCGGCGCCAGAGAGAAAGTGCAGTTCAGGTCAATCGGGATGGTGGACGTTGGTCTAGAGGAAGAGCAGGCGATTAATGACCGGAGCGATGTACGTTTCAGAGTCGGTTTCAATATCCTTGGAATGTTGGGAAACAGGCACCACGGAGGTGTCGGAGGTGGAATTGGCAATATCAAATACCAGTATCTCCGCGGCGAAGGGATAACAATTGTCAATCTCGGGCCTATCCGACGTGACCCAGAAAGGCAGTTCATCGGTTTCCCAATATGTAGTGCTTGTGGTGAAATGCGGTCGCCCTGGACGTCTGACGCTGGGCTTGAGAAGTTCGGCAACGAGCACCAGAAGCGCTGTGGCACTGGCCTAAACTGGCTTGCTCTTCATGTGGACCTTGAATCAGATGCTTTGCGCCTTGGTCCATTCCAGGAAGCCGCAGAGGCAATTAACCTTATGGAAGGCATTAAGCTCGGCGCACGTATGATCCTCGACATGGGCGAGAGTGAGCTGGAGAGCTTCGTCGAGACCGACTCGCATGGGGCGTCTTATGCAGTCATCTACGATCCGATGCCTGGTGGCTCCGGTTATCTCCCGCTTTTACTCGAGTATTGGGTGCCAATTAGTGCTGCTTCGGTAGACGTCTTGAAGAAGTGTGAGTGCGAGAAAGCTTGCTATCAGTGCCTGCTCCATTTCAGAAACCAGCAGTATCACACAGTCCTGGACAGAAACCTGGCCATCGATGTCGTGTCGTCCCTTTCAGTCGAACCTGGGCAGCAATTTGACATTCCGCCATCAGTCGACAGCGCTAGTCCGAAATACGGAAAAGACGACAGCGACGACGAAGTCAAGTTCGTCAAGATTCTCGAAGACCGCGGTTTCCCCCTTCCGCCGGAGCAGCAATACACTGTCGATCTCGGCGGCGGAACGATAACGACACCAGACTACGCTTACCCCAACAAGAAGGTTATTGTCTATATCGACGGAATGTCCAAGAAGCTCCACGGCGACCCCCAACAAGCTGCCGAGGATACTCTACAAAGGGCCAAGGCCCGTATGCTTGGTTATCATGTTCTCGAAGTGGCTGCTCAGGGCTTAAAGGATCATGTCTATACTGCAAGTAAACTCGAAGAGCTGGCAATCTACCTTGGTTTCGGTGGGGGTTCCTAGATAGAAATGGCGGTTAAATGATTGGTGGCTGATGGCTCATGTTGGATTTTGATAGAGATGTAATCGACCCAATTGAAAGGACTTGGAAATCTGATATCTGTAAGAGATTTCCTGAATATGCCCGGTTCTGGAATAAGTGGATTGGCACGCGCCTTGGCAGCGAGTCACTCGACCTCGAAGGCTACGAGCTCAGTTTTAGCCCACAAAGCAGCCAAGAGGATCAAGCTGGCGTTATGCGGAGATATGAAAAAATAAGGGCATCACACTACGTAGTCTTCTTCAACTTGGCACAAGTACACTTATCTTTACAACGGCTGATTGGCTGTTTCAAAGCGTTGTCAGGGGAATGTAAGGGCGTAGATGCAGAGGAGGCAACTGCTGAGGCGTCTTTTATGATTGCTTCGTGCTGGCGATTCCTCGGAGATGCTATTAACATGCTCGATTCACTCGTTACTTCCATTCTTCGTATAAACAGTGGAATAAAACCTAGAGAATCGGGCGCAGAGTGGCTTAAGAAAAAACTCGAAGGCCAGGATGGATTTCTGAGGCAATATGAGGACCTTTTCGAAAAACATATTCGCCGATTTCGCGACCTCTACACGCATCACCCACCACATCCTGTGGCAATCGACAAGGATGGCAGATGGTTGGTTCCAAAGAACCCACCAGCTGATCGAGAAGACCTTACCTGGTCAGAACAGGTTGAACGAATGAAAGAAAAGGAAAAGATAGAAGTAACCCAATGTATTTCAGAAAGCCTGGAAGCCACAGAATCATTATTTAACACTATCTGGCCAACCCTATCTGCTGAACTGGAGGTAAGGACAAGAAGTTTAGGCATCAGTCCAAAACGAATTGATTCGAGTGATGTTAAGAAGGAAAAAATCATTCACGTGAAATCGTCAGGCTCGTCAGCCGTAGCTGATCGCGTAACGGGCTCGACAACCCATAGCATTACTACGATTGGCCAGGTCACAAAGAACAACTGCCCTGAGAAGTAATAGCTAACAGGTGTGACTATGAGTGGAAAGACTGGTCAAGCTCAAAATGCAGAACGAAAACGCGTCGCGTCATCAGGTACTTCTGTTGGCGACATCTACCAGGGTGTCAGGAAAGCAACCGTCAGTTTACTGGGTAGGCGCGTTGAGGACCTTGATTTCGAGTGCAAGGAATCAGTATCTGACTTGAAGTCTGAGCATATGGTTGCATTCGCGAACAGCTCCGGCGGAGTCATATTCGTTGGTGTTCAAAACAATACATCAAATATCGTTGGTGATGGCGATTCATCGCCTGAGAGTATCGAGAAAAGAAAGAGAAACATCATCCAAAAATGCCGCAGTTGCATCCCACCAGTTCCAGCAATTGTTGACATTGAAAACATACGGACAAACAGGCCTCTATTTGTGATAAGAATCCCTCCCTCCAACGAGCTATGCTGTACGAAAGAAGGCATCTACAAGAAGCGAGAGAACGGCCAAAACACATATATTTCACCTGGGGAGATCAAGGTAAGAGTATTAGAAATGGAAGCTTCCGTATTTGCCTCGAGATTGGAGACAGCAGCAAAGCATATTGAACAGAGAATGCAAGAGGCCAATAGTCTACTTTCGAGGATAGAAGCTGCGGTCGCTGAGGCGATTGATGCTTCGCAAGATGCAAAAACAGCCGCGAGAGAAGCAACGGATGCGGCATACGATGCTGCCGATGCTGCAGAGAGCCATTGAACTGTAAGCATTTTTCGAACTATTTTCGAAGTATTTCAGCCTCAACTGCTGGAGCAGCAGTTGAGAAAGGAGATTTGGAATAAACTGTCAACAGCCAGAAAGCCCCGGCATTACGGGAATCACTGTCGTTGGATGAAAGATAAGAGCACCAGACTCAACTGTAATAAACACGAAGGAAGGCTCTACGACAGGTACTTCGAGATGTGGCAAGGCTGCTTGTCGAGATTGATGCCATCTATTGCAGCGCACGAACATGCGCACGATAAGATGGATTATCATGCGCAAGTGCTAGCAATTCAGTCAAGTAGGTAAAAAGGGTGGTGCAGCGGTCTTAAGAACCGTTGAGCCTTCACTGGTTCCGGGGGTTCGAATCTCTGCCAGCAACAATGTCCTTGGTTAAGGGAATATCTATAGATTGAACCTTGTTATTAAGAGTGAGTCAGCCTGTTGATTGCTGGCAGTTTGTAAGCAAGTAGAAGGAATATGGGATAGTTATTACTCGCCGGCGGGTAGTCAATCATTATCGAGATTCCTGTTGTGTTGCGTCATGCTGTAGTATAGAGGGACATCAAATTGTGACGTATTGCAGGAGAGTAGGGGGATGTTCTGGGGGAACAAAACTGTAGGCAACTAGCAGTGCGATCAGAGCATCGACGCGTAATACACCCATTTCCAGCGCGAATGGCACCAGAGATAGCATTGCATGCTTTGGGTTCAGTCTCTACAGGCAGCCGCGTACTGGACCCAATGTGTGGATCGGGCACAGTGTTACGAGAAGCGCTTCGTCATGGTCATCAGGCACTTGGTTTCGACATCGACCCTCTGTCTGTTCTCATATCGCGAGTGTCCAATAGACCTCTAAACACGAAGAAATTGGTCACGTCTGCTAACGAGTTAGTTGATCGAGCGCAAGAACTGGATAGTTCAGAGATACATCTGCCATGGATCGATAATGATATTGAAACGACAGACTTCGTGGACTATTGGTTTGCAGAAGAGCAACGAGTAGTTCTCAGGCGTTTGGCGTTTATCGTCAACCCAAAACGTGGACCACTTGCTGATGGGCTGCGGCTTGCGATTAGCAAGACAATCATCACTAAAGAGCCTCGCGCATCTTTGGCGAGGGATTCTTCCCATAGCCGGCCACACCGGGTAATCGAAAAAAACTCATGTGATGTATACGAAGGGTTCAAAGAAGCCGTATCAGACATCGCGAAGAAGGTAGAAACAGATCAGCCCGCTACCTCGGCGGTCGTTCGAAAGGGTGACGCTCGCCATCTACCATCTTGGGCCTCAAGTGGGATCGACGTAGTAGTAACATCGCCTCCTTACGGTAGTGCCATTGATTATATGAGGGGGCACCGTTTGGCTTTGGTTTGGTTCGGTCACTCTATCCCAGAGCTCCGAAAGATCCGGAGTATTAGTGTCGGTAGTGAAAACGGCAAGCACAGAGGAGAGTATGATCCCTTTGTTTACCTACTACTGAATCATTTGGCTCCGAGAGACAATCTACCATCCGCTACACAAGGTAGGCTTTTACGTTTTTCTCACGATATGTGGAGAGTTCTAAAACAGATTTCGCGCTGCCTACGGCCAGATGGCCACGCCGTGCTGGTAATGGCCGATTCAAGAATTAGGGGCGTTCCGATTGACAATACGAGTATGATAGTGGCTGCCGCGAAAAAGGTAGGACTGCACGAAAGATCTCGTTATCAGCGAGAGATTCCCGCAAATCACCGCTATCTCCCCCCACCAAGTGGCTCGAACAAAGGGCCTTTGGGGCATAGGATGAGAAACGAGATTGTAATTACGTTTGCGAAGGCGAGCAACTAAGGGGGACTTCTCTTTGGAGAAGTGGGTCCAGCAAGCCAGCGGTATCGTTTTTCATCAGCGTCTCATAGAAAAGGATCCTTTGGCCCCAGCAGAGTTCGCCGAAGTATATCTTGACCCCCTTGTTCGGAGCCTATCGGCGAAGGTTGGGAGCGGGAATGATGACCCTATTGTTATCGACGCAGCAGTAGATGCGATTCTACGGTTTGTGCAACAACCAGCGAAGTATAATCCGGACAAAGCGAGCCTCATGACATACCTGACGATGGCGGCTCGTGGTGATTATCTCAATGCTCTAGAGAAAGAACGGCGCATGTCGTCGTATGAAGTCCTGTCGGACAATGTCGAACTATTACTGGACCGTCGGAATAACTGGATGGAAGATGCTGAGGCAGAGGGACTAGAACGGTACGGAGTTGGTACTAGGGAAGACGTTGATATGTTAATCACTGCTGTTTCAGATACCATATCCGATCCAATTGACAAGGAGCTTATGCTTCTCATGCTCAATGGGGAACGCAAGACAATCAGGTTTGGTCAGGTCCTTGGGATTGATCAGCTTCCCTTAAGGGAACAAGAGCAAATCGTTAAGAGGAACAAAGACAGATTGAAGAAACGCCTGCTTCGACTGGGGGAGAAGTTTCGTGAGCAACGAAGAAATCAGTAGACTGATGCATCGCGCCGCGGAAAGGGCGGCTGTGAATTCGTTCTTCCTGGCTGCGGATTTCGCCTATTACCAAAAAGCACAAGGCATCAGTGATGTCGAACTAGCAGAATTCCTTTCTATTGAGATTGAGATGTTGCCTAAGCTCGCCTTATGCCGGCGACCAGACCCAGAGTCCCCGGAGTTCCGCAGTGATGTGCAGTCAATTGAACAGTCTTTCAGTCTTCAAACAAATCATTTGGTCCAGTTGTTAAGGGAGGTTGAAGCACTGAGAACATTATCAGAGTTTCAGCCTGCTACTTCGGAACAGATGAAGCAGAAGGGGCTGCTGATGGCAGCAAGAGACTCGGAGGATCATAAGGAAGACGGGAAACCAACAAATCGGAACAGCAATCCTAGCACTGATTGTGACGGCGGAGGTGCGTGAAAATGCAGTACGCCCATGTGAAGCGAATGGCCAGTGAATTCTGGGAAGCTGCAGGTGGGAGTGAGGGATTCCCACGACATCTTGAACCAGCAGTCTTACGCACCTTGCCGTTGGCCGTGGTAAAAATACCTCTTCTACGGGTAAGTGGTATTCAAACATGGGCGGTGGAGCGTGGAATTCAAATAGATATCCGTGTAAGTGACCGTCCGCTACATGGTTGCCTTCTTGCATATCAAGGGAAAGGGATTGTACTAATTAACGGGACGAGTAGCGTTGAGGAGCAGGCGTTTTCTCTGGCGCATGAAGTCGCTCATTTTCTATTAAATTACCTTATTCCACGACGGCGCGCAGTTGAAAAGTTAGGAATGTCAGTTCTCGAGGTTTTTGATGGTATCCGCTCTCCGACAATAGCAGAAAAGACACAGGCTGTTCTAAGCCGTATTAACATCGGATTTCATATCCACCTGATGGACCGAGGATCTGATGGAAGTCTCTGTGATGACGCAATATATGAAATCGAGGACGAGGTTGAGTGTCTAGCGATTGAGCTCCTTGCGCCAGAAGACGAGGTACGTCAATGCATACAGAGAACCGCCAGCGAAGTTCAGAAAGGTCCCACGGCGGAAATGGCCTCAAAGATACTTGCCAACGACTTTGGAATACCAGCTGATGTGGCCGTTTCGTACGGGCAACACGTTGTTCCATTGCGACAGCCAGCACCCGTGCGTGAATGGTTGCGCCAGCGCGATAAGCAATCTGTCGAACTTTCGGAACAATCCGGAATAAAGGGACAGAAAGAAGGTTAACTTGATGCAAGCAATGAGTGACAATCCAATTGGGACGGGGAGCGATGCCAGACCTGGTTAACAGCAGTGATGGACAAGAACTCGCCATAGAACAGCCACTAGATACGCTACCGGAATCAGTCGACATTCCACCGAACGAATATCTGGCAGCGTATGGAGAGGATCTGTCCCAGACGCTTGACCTAGACACGTGGAAGGGCGGACAGGATCTGGGTGAGCTTTATGACCGTCTCGAGGCTGAAGTACGTGAGGCGGTGCAACAAGAAGATGAAATGCGCGTACGTATAAGAGACATAGTCTTCTCTCAACTTCGTGAGAGGGCAGGTGCTCCGCCAAATGCCGGGGTTTATCAAACCTCTGTTGAGCAAGTTGAAAAAGCGCATCGAGGGTATCTCTTCAATGGTGTTGTCGAAGCATGTGACGGGAATAGCATTCCATACGACACAATGCCACTAACAATAGTGCAGATAGGGGTTTGCCTTGTTTCTTACAAAGGTGACCAGGGGTCTTGGGTACACCGAATGTACCGAAGGGATCTGCGAGTCACCGGCAGGGATCCAGTAGAAGAGACTCTCGAGTTACTAGATCACCGCCGCCGGCGGACGGGTTATGATCAGGAAAGCCGGAAGGATCGGCTAACCGAATTAGGCCGTCGTGGAATTATGGCCTACGCAGAACGAGCAGTTCTCTTGAATCGTTCAGAAGCACCCTGGCGCATGGGACATGGCAATCCTGCACCTTATGAGCTGCTTACAGGTTCGGGCATGGTGGAGCTTCTGGAGCAGAGCCTTGGGGTTCTCGAAGAACTCGTCCTAGGACACAAGAAGTTTCTCTATGTCCCGAGTGCTCCCTCAGATCGCATGCTTCTTACGATTGGTAATGCTCTGCGGCCCTTGGAATATGCGATTGTTGATACCCAAGAAGAGCGGCTCCGGCAAATCCTCGAGAGGGGACACTACAGAGGTTCTTGGGCGCGGGTCAAAGCACGTTTGGAACGGTTCATAGATGAGGCTGGGCCGAATATGGTTATTGGTTTATATAGGGCGACTCCGATAGCTCCCGCCCAGATGTTCTATTGCCATGCGGATTACGCTCATGAAGCCGCGCACATAGCGTTGGCTGATAGTGCCTTACAGGAGCATAGGGGCTTCCCCATGCTCGTGACTCTTGCCGATACAGTATGTTCGGCTGTGTTCGGAACGCAATCGTTAGTCCAACAGGCGCAACTAGCCTACATGGAAGCAGGAGCACCATACCGGTATCAGACCGAGCGGCAAACTCGAGATTAATTAGGAGGAGATATGGAAGAAGGGCAACAAGGAGCCATCACATCGAGTGTCGGCGGAGAAGGTAGCATCCAAGATGTTCCCGAAACGGTTCTTACTGGGATGGACCAAGAGATTGTTGAGGTGGGTGGCGAATGGACGGGCAATCCCGAAGACGAGGGAGCTCTGGGCTGGACAGCGTTTGACACCCCCTCAAGCGATGATGGCACGGTGACGGTACTTCTTCCAAGTGATACCATCTTGGATCTTCCACACCAGTCTTTGGTGCGGATCATCAGCCGTTCAGACAATCGCTCGTACCTAGGTATTGTGGTGAGCGGGCCATTCACCGAGCCTGATGGGTTGCGCCCAGACGCACCAATAGTTGTCACGGCTACCGTAAGGGGTCGGGGCAATATCCTGATATCGAAGTATCACGGTCGTGTCCAGGTAGAACTCATTGGCGAAGAGCTCGAAGGTGGGGGTATGGGCCCCCCCCGGCGAAGACCTCTTCCTAATAGTCCAGTTTTTGCACTGACAAACGAGGAGACGGCTCGCATTCTAAAGACCAAAGGTGACATCCGCCTTGGCATTGCGGAAAGTCATGAGGAGATTATCGTGAAAATACCTACGGATAAATCCGTCTTGCCAAGGCATGTTGGCGTCCTTGGCACGACAGGCGGAGGGAAGTCAACGACGGTCTCTGGCATGGTCAATCAGTTGCAGAACGCAGGAGCCGCTTGTGTTATTCTCGATACCGAAGGTGAGTATACTGCAATTCATGAACCAACGAATGATCCGAGAATGGAGCAAGCTTTAACTCGCCTTGGATTAACACCCTCTGGGATAGAAAACACGCACATCTATCACCTTGTTGGCCGGGAAACTGCAAACCCTGACCACCCTGACGTAATTGAGTTTTCACTTCTTTTCTCTGAATTCTCACCACACGCATTGGGAGAGATTTTGGAATTCTCCCAGGCTCAGGAGACAAGGTACTTCCAGGCATACGATGTATGCAAAGCGCTCCTGAGGGATTTTGGTGTTTTTCCTGCGAGGAATAATCGGGATGAGGAAAGGGAAGCTCAAGAACTGGATGAGCTTGAAACAGGCTTTCCGAGGATGACACTTTCTCACATAATTGATATAGCATCAGTGTTTCTTCACGTGGTGTCGCACACTGACGGCGATCCTCGACCCTTCAACCGAGTATTTAGCGATAACTTGGATAGGGTGATGACACGTGTGCGTGCAGTTAATCCCGGCAACGATATTAGCTGGCGAGCACTTCTTGCAAAGTTGTGGAGACTTCACCGGTTGCGAATATTCGATAGTGCCAACGTATCTCCTATAGACTATGCAAACATGTTACTACCGGGACGGATTTCGATTATCGATCTCAGCGATACTGACTCTCGTGAGGTTACCAACCTTGTGATTGCGCAGATTCTGCGTGGCATTCAGAAGCAGCAGGAAGAGTGCTACAATGCCGCAATTCACTCAGGCGACCATCCCATGCTCACGATGGTTTTCTTGGAGGAAGCTCACGAGTTCCTGTCGGCAGAGCGGATCAAGCAAATGCCAGTTCTATTCCAACAGGTATCTCGAATCGCCCGAAGAGGGAGGAAGAGATGGCTCGGCCTGACTTTTATAACGCAGCTGCCGCAAAAGCTGCCTGATGAAGCACTAGGCCTGATTAATAGTTGGGTACTACACAAGATTAGCGACGCGAACGTTGTGACCCGCCTTCGCCGTTCCATAGGAGACATAGATGAGGGGCTCTGGCGGAGGCTACCCAATCTCGCTCCCGGTCAGGCTGTTGTCTCGTTTACTAGTCTTTCAAGGCCGCTCTTGGTGGCCATTGACCCGACACCGTGTAAATTGCTCATGGTCGAATAGGCTTATTAACTGGGCGGCCAGTGTGGCTCCCTAGATACTAGCATCCTTCTGAGTCGTTCTAGGTGCGTCCTCAAGCTGTATACAAGGAGACGGCATGGCTGAAGAGGGGACATCTAGTGGATGAAGAGCGTTTTTTCATGAGAGAACGCAAAAGATGGAAGTTCTACACGATTGTGGCTTTCGATACCACGATCGCAGCAATTGCATTGACATATGGCTTTGCGGTTCCGCAGATATCGAGTATCAGAAACGGGTGGGACATATTTTACCTATGGTCTAGCGTGCTCGCTTCCTTGCTGTTCGGGACGATGCTGGGACAATTCCTCTCTACGCTTGCGCAAGCCTGGGTTATGAAGCAAGACAAGGTCGATATGGGCGAGACGCTACTGTTCTGTTGCTCACACGCTGGATATCTCACCGCCTGGAAAGAGTTCGAGGGTAACAAGTGGTGCGTGGGGGTCGGCCTCTTCAGCAAAGGCTGTACCTGTCGCGTGGAAGATACGCAGAAGAAGGTAGAGAAGCTTAAAACCGCTATCCCAATTATAGTGGGCCTTGTGATCCTGGTATGTCTTGGGTGTCTGGAGGCCTGGCACGTGATTACCAACCAACGCATCATGTTCTCTGCTTTTCCTGTGGGAATCGGTGTGTGTATTACATCCGGTATCGTGGCTGCGAGGAACTGGGCAGAGACGAGTCCAAGTCGAACCGCGAGACTGTACCGCGCCTCTTGCAGGTGGCGCGAGAGCCGCAGACCCAAACGCAACAGAAGGACATGATAAGCCTCTCCAGTGGGAACGCTCCTTGAAATACCAATTTGACGGGTCTGCAAACGTGCTGCAAACCAAACTGGACAACACAGAACAGCACCGGACGGACCAGATAACACGAAGCGTTACACAGAACAGCACTGGATACCACTAGACGGACGGGATAACACGAACTCACTAGAACTTGAAAACGGTTGAGCATCATAGCAAGGGAGCTCATTCGCAAGCGCTCGATAAGGGGCCTTATCGTAATCATGCTACTGGAGCGAAGAAGCTGCAGTACATGGGATCCGGACTGTAGCAGGAGACATGAAGCGGGGGGTATTCTGCTCTCATTTACTACTGCAAATATTCTGCCAAGTCCTCGCTCTTCCTGGCGATTAGCGGCGCATTAATCCGGCTGGTCCAATCGTTCGATGAATCATCAAGGGAGATCCATCGACATGCTTCTCATGGACGGCATGATGCTTGAACGTTCAGATGGCGGGTTTCCTAACGAGTCCGATGTCGAAGAGGTGATAGTCGAGGCGTTGAAGTGCGGGCTGAACGCCTCTTTCCTGGTGTACTCATCCCAGAATAGCGACCGCATCGTTTTAGTTTTCAAGGCTTGCCTATAGACCCCTCCCAGAGGAAACGATGCCTGTCCGAACCTTCCAGGGATCAGAACGTAATTACCATTGACTTCCACTTCCTCTTTCGAGTTATGTTCGAGTAAGTATTCCGCTACAAGAAAATCAATGAAAATCCATGGACCCCAACAAATGGCATGATACCGGGATATATTGCACCTTTAGGCATCTATGAAAACGCATGAATAACCATGGAATTATGACTCTTAATCCCAAGGTCACAGGTTCGATTCCTGTACGGCCCACCAGCGATTATCCGCATGGTTAAAGCATTTCAGCAATACCGGTATGATTACCTGTAACAGGCATAGAAAAAGATCATCCCTGATTGCGGTGTTGCTTGACGTTCATCGCCTTCCACGCCAGCAGCGGTTGGCTGTCAATCCTCCCCTTGATATCAGCATCAGAAGTGA